>NZ_OOGT01000139.1 GCF_900323515.1 Acinetobacter stercoris
GATACAGAAAAATTATTATTTAATACAGAAAAAAAGGGGAAATAAAGCATATGTTATTGAATATAAAAACTTTTTTAAAAAAACATTTTTTAACAATTTGATTTTCCGCTTATTAAAAATATAAATAAATAATATTTTCAATAGCTTAAATTTAATAAAATTCAAGCTATTACATGATGGTCAACAAACTTCAAAATAATGCTTTTCTGTGATCAGTTGAATTTTCAGGTTTTTGTAAGTTCGTAGTTTAGGATCATCACTTGACGGTACAACTTTTTCTGCAAATTTTTCATCATTCATTAGACGGGAATATGTCTTATAACCCACTAATAACTTTTCTGGCTGCTTTCCTGAGTTTGAAAACTCATCAATCATTTTATTAATTTTTTTTACGGATAAATCAATCATAAACAACCAACCTTTAAAAACAGATAGTGTTTATTTAGCAATAACAACATTTCATAAATGTGAAATAAAAATAATTTGTGCTTTAAAATCAAAATATGTTAATAATAATCTAAGTTTATAATGATAATCTACACGGAGTAAATTAATGTCATATCAACATATTCTTGTACCAGTAGATGACTCCCCTATTTCATATGCAGCAGTTGAACATGCAGAAGAGATTGCCAAAGCTTTTTCTGCTCAAGTCACCATTATGAGTGTTGTTGCAATTGATCCTTTTGTTGGTGTGGACTTTTATAAAGTAGCACCATCCATTACAGAGTATGTCTTCGAAGCTGAAAAGAATGCAGAAAACAGGTTAAATGAAATCAAACAGACACTTGAAAATCATGGTCTTCAAGTTAACACTAAAATTATACGTGAAGTTCCAACAGCAATAGGCATCTCTACAGTTGCCGATGAAATCAATGCTGATTTAATTGTCATGGGATCTCATGGTCGATCAGGTTTTAAGAAATTTGTTCTAGGCAGTGTTGCTCAAGAAGTTTTAAGTGAGTCACGCTTACCAGTACTTATTGTGAAACAATAAAAATTTTAAATGATTCCGACAATGAATAAAGACCTTTAATTCCAGGTCTTTATTTTTAAGCCATTGAGTTAAAATAAAAATTAAATTTGCTTGAATATTAAAGTTATGTTATGAATAAAGAATAGTTATAAATAAGCAAGGGGAGTTCTAATGTCATATCAACATATTTTAGTACCAGTAGATGGTTCAAAAATTTCTTTTTCAGCAGTGGAACAGGCTGCTGCCATTGCCAAAGCATTTAACTGTCAAGTCACTGCAATTAGTGTAGTTGCAGAAGACCCTTTTTCTGGTGCTGATTTTTATTATAGTTCGGTTGCAATTAAAGACTACCTTATCCAAGCATATGAAAATGCAGAAAAAACACTCGAACAAGCCAAAGAACTTGCACAAAAACAAGGCGTAACACTGAATACTGAAATTATCAAGGGCTATGTTTCAGCAGATACGATTAATGAAACTGCTGAAGATAAAAAAGTGGATCTTATTGTTATGGGATCTCATGGTCGTCAAGGTTTCCAGAAATTTTTCTTAGGTAGTTTTGCCCTTGATGTACTTGCACAAACAGTAATTCCTGTTTTAATTATTAAAGAATAATTTTATTTTTTCATAAAAACTCACATTAATTGTGGGTTTTTTTATTTTTTGAATGATGTCATTTAATTTTAATATTCGATCTTAATAATAAAAAAAAATGTAATGAGTTTAAAATGCATACTAGTAGTTATATTTATATGATTGTTGTGATTATCATCATATTACTAACCTATTATTATTTTAAAAAGTGACCGTACTTAGCAACAAATTTCCAATAATCTTTGGGCAAAAGTAGAATAATTTATTCTACTTTTATTTTTTGTATATTTACATGTTGCATGCAACATGTAAGAATAACTTAAATCCAATTCAGATAGTCATTGGTGTCACAGTCTGACCAATTTTGACGTTTTGCTGATTCTTGGTGAATAAGTAAGGTAGCTGTATTAATAATATGGGCTTTCATTTGATGTGCAGCCAATTGAGAGTCACCTTTGGTAAAAGCTTCGTGTAAAGCTAAATGGTCTTCAAAGGTATCCATACAACTTCTGGAATGAGGGATAGTTGCAGATCCTGCAATAAGTACCTGATTACGTGAATTACTAATAATATCTATCGCCTTTTGATTCCCAACAATTTGCAATAACGCTAAATGGTAATCACGGTCAGCCTTAAGTGTTCCAGTAATATCTCCAGATGCAGCTTGTTGTTTGAATTCTGCAAAGATTTGGTTGAGATGTTCAAGGTCGGATTGAGTTCTAATTTCTGTCGCTCGTCGAATCAATGGAACTTCTAGCATTAAACGGATTTGAAAAGATTCGATCATGGTTGAAAAAGAGGTTGGCAATATACGTATGCCTTTATTTTTTTCAATTTTCACAATCCCTATCTTTTCAAGCATTTGAGCTGCTTCACGGACTGGAGTACGTGAGATACCACCTAACATTTGACCCAATTCTGTAGCTGAATAAAGCACATTGAACTGTAACTGGTTGTTGATGATTGCATCTTGCAAAATTTCAAATGCTTCTTCAGTTAGTGTTTTGGATTTTTGGATCAATTTCATAGAGTAAGACAAGGGAAATACATGACGAATAAACATTATGCCATTATCGGAGGGGGAATCAATGGACTCTCAGTGGCAAGGCAATTACTCTTAGATTTTCCTGATGCAAAAGTGACAGTGTTTGAAAAAGAAAATAGTGTTGCCATGCATCAATCCAGCCATAATTCTGGCGTTGTTCATGCTGGTCTTTACTATGAGCCAGGTGGCTTAAAAGCTCGGTTATGTCGTCGTGGTGCCGAATTAGTATATAAATTCTGTCTTGAAAATGAAGTCGCATATGATGAATGTGGCAAAGTCGTTGTTGCCTTATCTAAAGAAGAAGAAATACGCTTAAATGCTATTTATCAAAAATCTGTAGCGAATCAAGTTCCAGATGTGCGTATATTAGAGGCTTCAGAAATTCAGGATATTGAACCAAATTGTATTGGTACAAGTGCACTTTACTCACCTAGAACAGCTATAGTAAGTTATGGTGATATTGCTAAAAAAATTGCTGAGGAAATTAAACGTAAAGGTGGAAGTATCATCCTCGGTCAAAAAGTCACCCATCTTACTGAAAGATTTAATAAGATTACTGTGCATTTTGATAATAATGAACATCACTCAACGGTTTTTGATTATGTCGTGACTTGTGCTGGCTTGCAGTCTGATAGATTGGCTGCGAGTTCTGGAGATATTGAAACTCCGAAAATTGTCCCTTTCTTTGGCCAATACTATGTTATTGATGAAAATTTTAAGAATTATGTAAGAGGTCTTATTTACCCTGTACCAGATCCTAAATATCCATTTCTAGGAGTTCATTTTACCAAACGGATTGATGGACAAATGACAATTGGCCCTAATGCTTTCATTTCCTTTGGACGTGAAAATTATAGCGGGAAAAAAATTAATATTTCAGATATTTATGACTTTTTAACTTATAAAGGTTTCTGGAAGTTTTCATCAAAAAACATGCCTGCTGCAATGCGTGAACTTAGAACTGTTCTTAGCCAGACAAATTTTGTTTCTGAAGCAGCCAAATATGTTCCCTCTTTAGCCAATGTATCTGTAATTCCAGCTACGCGTGGAATCAGAGCGCAAGCAATGGAATCCGATGGCTCACTCGTTGATGATTTCGTTATTCGAAAACAAGGCAATATCACTCACATCCGAAACGCGCCCTCACCTGGTGCCACATCATCACTGGCTATAGCTGAGTACATTGTGCGTGAAGTGATGTCACATGGATAAACCAAATTGGATTTTTATAAAAGACTATGATGAATACGTTAACTAAAACTGAACAAGAAAAGAAACAATGACTTTAAAAAGTAGCTATAGCAACAATCTTTGGTTGAATATTAGATATGGTACGTTTTTATATTTATGCAATCATGGCATTCATTATATTTAGTGAAGTTTTCTTTGATAAATCCAACCTAAGTAATGCTGCTATTGCAGCATTTACAACTTTTACTATCGGTTTCATAGCCCCATCAGTTGGAGGAATATTTTTTGGATATTTTTGCGATAACTTTGTTCGAAAAAAATGTTATTTGTGATCAAGGCTATCTGTTCGTAAAATATAAAAACTAGATAAAATTTAATGTTAAGAGATGATTTTTTCATCTCTTCCATCATTTAAGATAANAGTTTCATTTACACATATAATTCACAATAGCCNTCAGCGTCTTATTTCAATCAATTTTATCTAAAAAATATATTCGCTAGATCTTTTAAGAAAATATATTGTCCAGGTTTTCTCTATAAAACTCTTAGTTCATTGCAATAACTTTAACTAAAATAGTTTGAAACTCTTCAAACTCATCAAAAATCTGTTTACGTGTTAACTCTTTGGATTTCACCCTAAAATCATGATTCTGATAACGTATAACATTGGGAATCTCATCAAAATATTCACTACCAGCTTCAATGCTTTCTTCAAATAAAGGTGTGCCTAATTGGTAGTCTTTGCTCTTCAGTACAACATACTTCACTGTAGTTTTCATCATTCACACTCATTTTTTAATGCCCTTTATTTCTAGTTATAACAGTTTTTTTGTTTCTTTAAAGTGCTAAATCTTAATTCTGCCTATAAATTCCCCAATCAACTCTAAAAAATAAAACCCACGCAATTACTTGAGTGGGTAGACCGTAATTCCACAGCCTTTTACGCTGAGAAAAGTGATTATTTATTATTTGTAATGCATTATGCAGGATGTTTATGACAAAATAATGGCAAGTTAACTTCCCAAACAGATGGCTACCTCTGATTGTGTGTATTTGCGTACTTATTTGAAATAAACACACAAATACTCATTAAAAATAATAAAATAAATGAAGCACTAAAACGACTTAAATTTAAACCACCATGATCCAAAGGTTTGTCTAAAAAATCCCCTACTACAGCACCTAATGGTCTTGTTAAAATAAAGGTTGCCCAAAAAAGTAAAGTACGTGAAATATCTGTCATAAAATACAGAATAACCATCAAAACAATAAGCCCAGCAAACAATATCATTCCGCCAAGATACCCTAAACCAGCAGTATCTGCTGACCAGTCCCCCAAAGCAGTTCCCAATGTCTGGGAAAAAGTAATTGTCAACCAATAAAAAAACTCCACTTGCGGGCTGTTAATTGTATGTGGAGAAATTGATCCTTGACTTTTGTACCAGACAAGTAAGGAAATTGTCACAAGAACAATTAAAATACCGCTCCCACCGAGATAACCTATACCTAGTGAACGATCAACAAAATCAGCCAATGTTGTGCCTACAGTTGTACTTGCAATGATTGTAGACCAGTATAAAAAAGAGTTATATCTTGTACTTTTTATCTGTAGGATAAGAAAAAATAAGAAAATAAAACTAAAAACGAAAGTGCTTAGTAAATAGCCTAGATTTAATGACATTGATAATGCATCACCAGCCGTTTCACCAAATGTTGTTGCAAAAATTTTTGTAATCCAGAAAATCAACGTTATTTCAGGTACTTTAGATAGTATAGATTGGGAAGAGCTTTGCATATATTTGCCTTTGGCTTTGTTTATAAGTGCAATAAATGCTTTTTGACTTAATTATTACTTAATTTTTTATGTGATTAATGTTAAACCTAATGCTATTCATAAAGTTATTTTTTACATGGGGTAGAGATGCTTAGACAATGCTGTAATTTATTAGAAAAGAAACAACTAACTATCGCTTTTATCGAAAGTGCTAGTTCTGGTTATTTATCCAGTCAATTTTCAATCTATAAACATAGTGGTGCTGATATTTTACTAGGCGGACTAGTCAGCTATGATCCAAGTATAAAAGTTCAAATTTTAAAAATACCAGTGGAACTTATTGAGAAATATACTGCTGAATCCGCTGAAGTGACTGATGCCATGGCGAAAAATGGTCAAAAACTTTTCGAAAAGGCTGACATCGTTGTTAGTTGTACAGGTCTTTTGAAACCAGGTGGTAGTGCAACCTCAGAAAAACCTGTTGGTACCTTTTTCATTAGTATTCTCTATCAACAAAAACTCCATTCGTTTAAATATTTTATTCAAGGAGAACCTACAGAAAAATTAGATACACTCACAGATTTTGTTGCCAGTGAAATTGTTGAAATATTAAATAAATAATAGAATGTTTTTCTATCGAAACAGTCTGTTCTCAAAAATGACTTGCTTTCATATCATTGAATTTCCTAAATAGTTTGTGTATTACTTACAGTTATTTTGCTTTTTTATGATGAATCACACCATTTTTATTGATGAATGAGTTAAAATCATCCTAGTCCTTAAATTTATAATATTATTGTCGTTATATGTATGCAGTTATAATTGTATTTATTTTCATTATCAGTCTCTTATACGCACATTTCCGCGGTAAAGAGCATTTGAAACTCTCACGTCAATTATTTGATCACTCGACCTTTTTAGGTCCCGTGAATATGTTTATGACTGGCTTTTCAAAGCTTCCTAATACACCGTATTTTGATGTAAATGACTTTCCTGAGCTTAAACCGCTTCAGGAAAATTGGCAAACTATACGAGAAGAGGCTGTACAATTACAAAGTCAGATCAAAGCAGCTGAAAAAAATAATGATGCTGGTTTCAATACTTTCTTTAAACGTGGCTGGAAACGCTTCTATCTAAAATGGTATCAAGACAGCCATCCATCTGCTGCTGCACTTTGCCCTAAAACAGTTGCCTTATTAGAGCAAATCCCGAGTGTCAAAGCTGCGATGTTTGCAGAATTGCCACCAGGGAGTTATTTAGGAAAACATCGTGACCCATATGCTGGCTCTATCCGCTACCACTTAGGTCTAAAGACACCTAATAGTGACAAATGTTTTATCGAGGTAGATCAAGAGCGTTATAGCTGGCGTGATGGTGAAGCTACACTATTTGATGAAACCTATGTTCATTGGGCTGAAAATAAATCTGACGAAACACGTATTATCCTTTTTTGCGATATTGAACGTCCCATGAAATGGGGCTGGGCACAGCGCTTTAATCATTGGTTTGGTCGTAATGTCATGTCAGCTGCAAGCTCGCCGAATGATGAAAATGATCAGACTGGTTTTATCAACCGTATGTTTAAGTATCTTTATGCAATTCATGCTAAAGGACGTGAACTAAAAGCCAAGAATAGGACTACTTATTATATTTATAAATGGCTATTGTTTGGTCTCATTATTGCAGCCATTCTCCTTCCTGCATTTTTATAAATGCAAATTTTAAATAGGTCTTATTTAAGACCTATTTTTTAACGCTTTTAAATCATTTTCCTCTAATACAAAATTTCTAAATAGCTTCATATATTCCTTAGTTTGATTATTTTCCATACTAAAAACTGCATAGGATGTTTCATTTTTCTGCATAAAACGGTAAATTTGTTATATTAAATTTCATTTAATAACAAACCTAAATTTTACAAATCAGGCTAAAACATGAAAATTCAATACGCTCTTCTAGGATCACTTATACTTTTGACAGGATGTGTGAACAATGCTCCCACCAAAGTAATCACTAAAGGTCCATTAATTTGTTCAACTGGTGATGTCTGCCCTTCACTTTCTGCAAAATGGAATCAAGAAACTCGTGATGGATTTAAAATAACTGCAGACATAGATAATCCCACTAAATATGACATTAAGCAGTTAGTGTTTGTGGTTGACGGTCAAGCTTATACCTACTCAACAATTCAACCTACAGTTTATACAGAAGCTGCTGGTATAGTTAACTCTTCAAATTCAATTTTTGTTCCTAGAAGCTTTCTTAATTCATTTCGTAATGCAAAAGAAATTGATTTGAAACTCGTGACAGATCAAGGTGAAATTGTTCGTCCAATTTTGACTGCTGATGGTCAAAAATCATCCGCATTTTTAACTTTTGAAAAAGGTTATACTGAAGAGTTACCAGGCAAATAAAATTGCAAGTCAAAAAAGCCAGACTTGATGTCTGGCTTTTTTGTATGAAAACTCACGGTTCTATTGGCTGAAATGGAACAACTACATCCGCATTTTGTGCACGATGGCGCATGAAATGATCCATCAATACAATTGCCAACATTGCTTCTGCAATCGGTGTCGCACGCACACCTACACATGGATCATGACGACCTTTGGTTAAGACATCGGTATCTTCACGATCAAGATTGATTGTTTTCCCAGGTGTGGTAATACTTGCTGTTGGCTTTAAAGCAATCGCGACACGAATCGTCTGTCCAGACGAAATTCCACCCAATATTCCACCTGCATGATTTGCCAGGAAACCTTTCGTTGTCAGCTCGTCGCGTGATTCATGGCCGAACTGTCCTGCCACAGCGAAGCCATCGCCAATTTCTACACCTTTTACAGCGTTAATCCCCATCATGGCATGTGCAATATCAGCATCTAAACGGTCAAACACTGGCTCCCCCCAACCGACTGGAACATTTTCTGCCAGAATTTCAAGTTTTGCACCACAACTCGTTCCTTGTTCACGTAATGATGTCACTAAGGCCTCAAAACGTGGTACAGCATCTATGTCACCACAGAAAAATGGATTATTGGGCACTTCACTCCAATCCAGCTTTTCAGCGATTTCTGTACCTATTTGGGTTACATGTCCACGTATTTCAATGCCAAATTTTTCAGCCAGATACTTTTTAGCTATCGCACCTGCAGCGACACGCATCGCTGTTTCACGTGCGCTCGAACGCCCACCACCACGATAATCACGAAAACCATACTTTTGAGTATAAGTATAATCTGCATGACCAGGGCGAAATGTCTGCGCAATATTGCCATAATCTTTGGATTTTTGATCTGTATTTCGAATGAGTAAACCAATTGGTGTACCTGTTGTCTTACCTTCAAACACACCTGAAATAATTTCTACTTCATCCGGTTCCTTACGCTGCGTCGCAAATTTTGAAGTACCTGGTTTACGGCGATCCAAATCTCTTTGCAAGTCTTCTGCGGATAGCTCCAAACCAGGCGGCACGCCATCGACAATTGCCATAAGACCAACACCATGAGATTCACCACATGTCGTTACACGAAAGAGTTGTCCTATACTATTCCCAGCCATATTTGCAACTCCTTATGCATTGATCGATTGAATGAATAAATCTCGGTACTTACGGCATTGTTCAGCAGTCAATGCGAAAATACCTGAACCACCTTTTTGAAATTGTAACCAGTAAAAATCAATTGTATTAAAGTTTTGACGCATCGCCCATTCGGAATTACCAACTTCAATCACGATCAGACCATCTTCTGTTAAATAATCTGCAGCTTGAGCCAACATTTTACGAACCAGATCCAAGCCATCTTGACCAGCTGCAAGAGCAAGCTCAGGTTCATGCAGGAATTCTTCTGGCAAATCAGCCATATCTTCTGCATCCACGTACGGTGGATTGGACACAATCAAATCATATTGATTTTCTGCTGGTATTTTTGCAAAAAGATCCGATTCAAGTAAAGCAACCTGATACTGCATATTATGATGTTCAACATTAATTGAAGCGACTTCCAAAGCTTCTTTAGAAATGTCTGTTGCATCCACTTCTGCATTTGGGAATGCATAAGCCAATGCCACTGCTATACAACCAGAACCAGTACACATATCAAGAATACGTACAGGTGTTTTAGCTTGTGGATTTTCAGGCAAATTATTGAGTGCTTCACGCATTTCACCATTTTCATCGAGACAGTATGGTGCAAAACGCTGTTCGATAAGCTCTGCTATTGGAGAACGAGGGATAAGCACTCGCTCATCAACATAAAATGGTTTATTAAAGAAATATGCAAGATTTAACAAATATGAAGTAGGAATACGTTCATTAATACGGCGTTCTAAAAGACTTAAGAACTCTGCTTTTTCACTTGGAAGCAATTTCGCATCTAAAATTTCAGAATCAGCGTTCCAGTCAAGTGATAATGTTTGTAAGACCAGAGCTGAACTTTCAGCAAAATAATCTTCTGTACCTTGTCCTAAGTGTGCATCGTATTGACGCATAGCCGTTACACCAAAACGAATATAATCACGAATGGTGGTTAATGTTTCAGCCGCTTCTTGTAAATGTTCAGGGCTAATAGTCGGTCGATCCACTCAGGCATCTCCAAGATAAATTTTTAAAACGCCTTATGATACCTTGTTTTCAGGTTTTTTTTAATCATTCTCCAAAGATAAATCAGATATCATTTTTTGACTTTTCATACAGCCTAGCATTTTGCTCAGCAAGAAAGTTTTGATAATCGTCAATCATTGATACCCAAATATCTTGTCTAATCAACACGTAAAACTTAAATACTTCTAATCTGAGCATATCCATACGCTTAATTAACTTAAATGAATAATTATTGAAAATAATAAAAATGTATCATAAGTATCTTGTTCTTTCTCCAGACTTTCGACCTCATTAAATCCATTTATTTTACTCATTAAAGTAATCAAATGATTACTGACAACAAGAAGAATATTTGCATAAATATATGAATTATATTGTTTTTATTACACTCAAACAATCGACATTTTTTTATATACAGGTAGCAAGTGATAAAACACCTAGAACTACGACAGAATCATTAAAAATGACGATTAAAACCGGAAGCAACCTCTTACTCCCAC
>NZ_OOGT01000153.1 GCF_900323515.1 Acinetobacter stercoris
TTTTAATATGATTTATAACACGTTCTATATTCATATCTTATAGATAACAAGTCACCTAATTAAACGATTTAAAAGATTTTTCCTTTATACTACAGAAAAGTAATTGGCTATATTGACAATGTTAGGGCATATTACTCTTGTAGCAGTTGTTTTTTAAACAATAAAATTTAGTGCCTTACATATATGACATCGATCAACACTCTCATTGATCTTGTTGAACAACTGTTTTAACTTTAATTAATCTTTAGAAAAAACCAGATGAAAAAGCAATTCGTTACTATTTTAGCAGCCACGAGTCTCAGTTTATCTCTTTGTGCCTGTATGACCACAACAGCTTTAACTCATGATCAACGTCCCCAAAACTGGGGCAATCCAATTTCACTATCCAACAATTTTTACCAAATAGATCAAGATTTATTTAGAAGTGAGCAACCATCTTTTGTATTACTCCCCCATATTCAACAAAAACAAATTGGCGTTGTAATTAATTTAAGAACACGTGATCGAGATAAAAAGTTATTACAGGACTATCCTGAAATCCAGACAGTCCATATTCCTATTCGGACATGGGCGATTGATCGTGATGATCTCTTATCCATAATGCAGCATATCCAGATTGCAAAGAAGCAAAATAAAAAGGTTTTAATTCATTGTTATCATGGTTCAGACCGAACTGGTGCAAGTATTGCAATGTACCGTATTATTTTTCAAAACTGGACAATCGAAGAAGCGGTTAAAGAAATGAAGCATGGAGGATATGGATTTCATAGCATCTGGTCAAACATAGATGCTATTTTTAGCCCTGAAAATGTAAAATGGATTCGGGAGCAACTCTCGAATCCATCTATAAAGCCAATATGAAGCAGTATTATCTTTGATCCAGAGGCACCCAATCAATAACCCATGCTGACTTCATCCCCAAACTTTCATCTGAGGTAATTTTCTTCCGTGTAGCATCTGCAGCAGCACGATCTTTTGATGGTCCAACCATGATACGAATACCTTTAGAGGTTGGACTTTTCGTAACTTTGTAGCCTTTTGCCCGCAACTTCGATGCAACTGCATCGGCATTGGC
Source organism: Acinetobacter stercoris (assembly GCF_900323515.1). Lineage (GTDB taxonomy): Bacteria > Pseudomonadota > Gammaproteobacteria > Pseudomonadales > Moraxellaceae > Acinetobacter > Acinetobacter stercoris. Next base: position 1,076 of record NZ_OOGT01000153.1, read on the forward strand.
CTGGTTAGCAGCCAATGCCACCTGAACCATCCATTGTTTATCACCATTTTCAAGTAAATCACGTGCTTTTTCAGCTTCAGCTTTTTTCCTGGCTTCCTCAGCTTTTTGCTTTTTTTCTGCTTCGGCTTTTCGATCAGCCTCAGCTTTTTTCTTAGCTGCTGCCTGCTTACGTTCCTCTTCCGCTTGGGCCTGAGCTTTCGCTTGAGCATCAGCCTTTTTCTTGGCTTCTTCAGCCTTGCGTTTTGCTTCTGCAGCTTTCTTATCTGCTTCTGCTTGAGCTTGACGTTGCTTTTGCTGCTCAGCTAACTTCTTTTCAGCATCTGTGACCTTTGCTGATTGAGTATTTGCTTTATTTTCATCTTGTTTAGATTTAGCAGTTAAATCTGCTGGTGGAATATTATCTGAACTTTCTTGAGCAGCCAGTCTTCTGGCATTACGCGCTGCATATTCTTCCGCCGCTTTTTGTGCAGCAGCTGCTTCTGCCTGTTGCTGCAAACGTAGAAATTCTGCTGCTTTTGCTTCTTGCTCTGCAACTGCTTTTTCACGTGCACGTTTTTGTTCTTCAAGCAGACGTTTTTCAGTTGCAACATCAACAGTCAAAGAAGGCTGAGCTCCAGATTGATTTTGTTGAACATCTTCAGCTGTATGTTCAACTGATTGTTTCTGGTGTATTTCTTCGTTGCCTTTTAGAAGTAATGCCGCTAATAAAACACCACCACCTAATAAAACAACACCGCCCATCCAGCGTTGTTTGTTATTCATTGACATTCTTCTAAATTCTCCCAGACCGCTTCTAAGGTATGAAACGAACCGCACACCAAAATCAGCTGATTATTTTTTGTGACTTCAAGCGCTGATTGAAAGGCTGCTTGTATATTTGAAAACTGCTGAACATTTAATCCATCCATTGCTGAAGTTAACTGTTCAACTGTGGCAGCACGTGCAACACTCAGTGGAGCAATTTTCCACATTAAAACAGTATCTTTCAAGAGGTTAACCACAGATTGAATATCTTTATCACCTAGCATTGAAAATACTGCCACAATTTCTGTGTACTGTTTATTGTATTCTAGAAATTTTCGCAATTGATTTAACAAAAATTCAACACCATGCGGATTATGTCCCGCATCAAAAATTACGGTTTTATCAGCAATTTGACGAACCTCAAAACGCCCTTGCAGCTTAGCATTTTTTATTCCTTGTGCAATAGAGGCCTGAGAAACGTTTAAACCGCTCACTAAAATTGTAGCAACAGCAGTAGCAAGATTTTCAAGCGCCAGAGTACCGACAGGAAATTTTAATGTTGTTCCTGATGAAGCAAAGTCCCAACTCTGTCCATCTTCAGCATATTGATAAAAATAGTCCCGATTGACAGCATAAAGTCTGGCATTACAAACTTCTGCTTTATGTTTAATTGCTTCTGGCAACGCCTGTAAACCACCAAATATCACTGGAATATCTGGCCGGATAATACCTGCTTTTTCAAATGCAATTTTTTCGATGCTATCGCCCAACCAGTCCGTATGATCTAATCCAATATTAGTAATAACTGCAACATCGGGGTCAATCACATTAACCACATCCAATCTTCCGCCCAGACCGACTTCAAGCACCCAGACATCACAATTATGTTGTTTAAAAATGACAAAAGCAGCCAGTGTGGTTGCTTCAAAAAAAGAAAGACTAAGATCACATGCACGACGTGCCTGATCTACAGATACAAATGCATCAATCAAAGTTTGGTCATCGACCTCAACCCCAGCCAGTTTGACACGCTCATTAAAACGATAAATATGCGGCGACTGATACAGTCCAACGTTATAGCCTTGTGCATTTAAAATGGCTGCAAGTGTTGTTGTTGTTGAACCTTTGCCATTTGTGCCAGCAACTGTAAGTACTTTAGCATTTGGTGTAGTTACACCCAAATATTCTGCAACAGGAATGACCCGCTCCAAACCTAAATCAATCCCTGTAACGTGAACATGGCTCCAATAATCGAGCCATGTTTGTAAATCATCAGTATTTAATGGTGCTGTATTGCTCAAGGTAAATTCATCAATTTAGCTACAATACGATATACAGTATCACGTAATGCATGGCGATGGACAATTTGATCGACTACACCATGATCAAGCAGGAATTCTGCACGTTGAAACGGTTCTTCCAGCTTTTCACGGACTGTTTGTTCAATTACGCGTTTACCCGCAAAGCCAATCATGGCTTTAGGTTCAGCAATATGAACATCACCAAGCATCGCAAGTGAAGCAGTTACACCACCGTATACTGGATGGGTTAATACTACGATATAAGGTAAATGGGCATCTTTCATTTTTTGAATTGCAGCAGAAGTACGTGCCATTTGCATTAAAGACAACATGCCTTCTTGCATACGCGCACCACCAGAAGCAGCAAAACAAATCAATGGCTGTTTATCAGCAATGGCTTTTTCAGCAGCCTGAACGAAACGGTCTCCCACGACTGTTCCCATCGAGCCACCCATAAAATCAAATTCAAAAGCACATGCCACCATAGGAATATCTTTAACCAGACCTTGCATGACGACCAATGCTTCAGTTTCACCTGTTTTATCCTGTGCTTCTTTCATGCGTTCAGGATAAGGTTTGCTATCGACAAAGTGTAAAGGGTCTTTAGCATGAAATTCTTGACCTAGCTCAGTTTTAACCTGATCAAAGAACCAGTTCAGACGATCACGAGCTTTCATACGCAAATGTTCGTCACATTGAGGACAGACATAAGCATTGAAAGACATTGCTGTACGTGTCACTAATGCATGACATTCAGGACATTCGATCGTTGGCTCGGTAAATGTTGCCTTGATCGTTTCTTTTGCATCTGGCACATGGATACTCGGTACAGGGCGATCTGTCCACGGTGTCGATGGGCTAAGGATTTTCCCTGATTTCACTTCTTGATTCATACTAACTCATCGAGCGCAGCTCGAAGCTCCTTGACTTTATTCACCGCTTGTTCCACGGCTTGTTCTGGTGCTACGTTTGCAAAAGGTTTTACAAAAGCACTTCCGACGATCACAGCATCTGCAACATTGCCCATTGCTTTTGCAGAGGCAGCATCACTAATACCAAAACCCACACCTACAGGAATATCTGTTACAGATTTGATTTTCTGAATACGCTGAGCAGCTTCCGAAGTGTCAAGCGTAGCTGCACCAGTAACCCCTTTGAGTGATACGTAGTAAATAAAGCCGCTTGCCTGATTAACTACATGCTGAATACGTTGATCGGTAGAAGTCGGTGCAAGTAAAAAAATCTGGTCAATATCATATTTTTTCAATATAACATCCAGATCTCTAGCTTCTTCTGGTGGTAAATCCACAAGCAAGATACCATCTACACCGCACTCTTTCGCAATAGATACAAAACGCTCATAACCAATGACTTCTACAGGGTTCAAATACCCCATCAGTACCACTGGTGTGTCTTGATCATTTTTGCGAAATTCTTTGACCATATTCAACGCATCCAGGGTATTTGTTCCTGCAGCCAAAGCACGCTCAGCGGCTAAAGCAATAACAGGACCATCTGCCATCGGATCGGAAAATGGTAATCCAAGCTCAATCACATCCACACCTGCCTCAACCATTTGATGTAACAAAGGTACTGTTACCTGTGGCTGTGGATCACCCGCCATGACATAAGAAACCAAAGCTTTACGCTTTTCTGATTTAAGCTGTGCAAAACGAGTGGCTAAACGAGACATAGGGTTGTGCTTTCCTTGAATTGTAAAATTGAGGAGTTGTTGCATCTAAATACAAGTGCATGCATTGTAACGCTATTTTTTATCCATTGGATAGAGCGTTCAAGACGCGAAATGCATCTTATATTTCATCTACAACCCAAGTGCTACATTAATCAATATTTTGTTTCAAACGGCAATGATCAAAGCTTCCTAATTTTCAGCTTTTTCAAAATACTCAATTTGTTGATAATTTATTTTCTTATTACCTTAACCCATTAATAATAAATCGTTTGTAATCATAAAATGTAAACTCGATGCCTTGCAAAAGCTCATTCCTCAGCAATTTCACGCTCCCAATTTATGTGAGATATCTACTTGATTAACCTGTGCGTAACCAAGCTAATTTTTTAGAACCGATTAAAGCTATGCAGTACTTCATTTTATTTCATTAGCTATTAAAGTCTGTTTTTTCTGCAATAAGGTCTGACCTGAAGCGGCCTTATAGGCGCGAGCCAATGCTGATTGATCGGAATACCCCAGTTCTAAAGCAATATCTGTCAGCCCCATTCCTTGTTTCAATAACGATTCGCATCTTTGCATTCTTTCGATTTCCAGAATCCGCTTGAATGAAGTGTCAAATTGGCTCAACTGACGTTGTAAAGTACGAGATGACATATTTAGTTCTTGGGCAATATCTTCTATTTTCGGTGCTTGTTGTCTTAACCTTAAATATTCAGCAATAATAAAATGTAACTGTTCTGGCAAAATAGACTGCTGTGAACGTTGTTGCATGGTATCTTCAGCCTGTTTAACCAAAAGTTGAATCAGATTTGGATCTGCCTGTTCTGGTTTCAAATCTAAAACATCATTTGAAAACACCACTTCATATTCGGGCTGTTCAAAATATAATTCACACTGGTAAAAATCCTGATAATATTTCAATGCTACCAATGGTTTATTTACAAAACTCATTCTAAAAAGTGGAAATGTCTGTTCTGCTGACACGAAAGCACGAGCAAGATGTAGCATCGCAGCCAGAGTGACCTCATGCAAAAAGATAAACTTTTCATGTCCTAATGAACAATACATGCGGATAATCTTACCGTCTCGCTGATATTTCATTGGTGTAATATGATCGCCATCAATGACTAAACGGCTAAAGCGTACGACATATTCCAAAGCCTGAGCCAAATTTTCACTACGTGATGCCATATAACCTAATAAACCAAAATTTGCAGGGCTAATGCATTTCGCCATAGCAAAGGCTAAATCTGGACAATCAATTTTATTTCTGGTCAGTTCAATCAATTCCATAAAAAAGGAATAGGGAGACAACTTATCCATTGGTTCAGATAAGATATTTGACAAAGCAATGTTTTGCTCTGATGTTAAATCCAGATTTAGCCAGTCAATATTCTGTTGTTTTAAATAAGCATTCCAAAGCTGAAAATATCCATTTGCAATCTGTAATTCTGTTGGCATGGCAGGTACTCATTTTGAAATGAAGCATTGTCATTTGTCGTAAAATGTATAAAAAATGGCAACAACTGTCAAAACAAAGTTGAAAAAGCCCGTCATACTGAAACTCATCAACAGTGATCGCTAGTAAAATAATATGAATGCACTCGTTAAATATCAGGTTGATCCAGTCGTACGTAGCAATCTGGATTTCAAAATTGAACAAGCCCCTCGTTTCTGGTTTGGTGGTGACCCTTTTAAAACACGGATGTTTGATGCCCTAAGTCTGACCTTCCCTATGGGTGAGCGTTATTTTATCCAAAGTGTACGTATGTTCCGCGATAAGATTACTGACGTGGAATTACAGAATAAAGTGACTGACTTCATTAAACAGGAAGCTCAGCATGGTATTGCACACGATAAAATGAATAATCTGATGAAAGAACAAGGCATGCCTGTAGACCAATTTATCAATTTTCTCAGCAAACATTTTGAAAAAGACCTTAAGCAACGCTCAGCACAATACAATATTGCCATGACAGCCGCTGCCGAGCATCTGACAGCACTTATGGCAGAAACATTTTATAGTCATAAAGAAACTCTGCTTGATGTCGATCCATATGTCCGCGCACTCTTTGCCTGGCATGCAATTGAGGAAATGGAACATCGGGATGTGGCTTTTGACGTAATGAAACAGGTTGGTGAAGTTCCAGAATCTACCCGAAAGTTTGCACTCGCCTATACGACATTCCTTATGTTTGCTTTAACACTATATAGAACAAATATCATGTTAAAACATGATGGTTTTAGCCCTCTTGAACGTCTACAACTTGTGCGTAAAGGACTACCTTGGTTTTTTGGCAAAAAAGGAGTGCTTTCACGTATGAAATCGCAGTATATGGACTGGTTCAAAAAAGACTTTCACCCAAGTCAGCATGCAATAATTCGCCAATACCAAGTTTGGGTTGATAGCATGGCAAAAAACAATGATCCAATTGCAGCAGGTGAAGCTTTTTGGGCAGCTGGATTATAATTTTTAGAAAATTACTTTTTTAGCTCAGCATAATTCCAATTTGGGCTTATGCTGTTTTTTTAAATATTTATGAAATATATTAACGTGAGTTCGACGCAACCACCTCTTTAACTTGTTGAAAAGCAATGATCTTAGCTGAGTCTTACTGAGTTTTCATCCGGTTTTTGGATCAGCCCGCAGCTCGCCATACTTTTGTTTCAGCAAAATGGGAAGCGAAGCTTCGCAAGGAAACCATCTTGCGGAGCGTTGCTCCTTACCGCAAAACTCGTCAGCCACCAGCAACATATTCAATAAGGCGCAGAAACAATACATTATAAAAGGAACCCTGCCTCAAACAGTTGCTGGTGACGTTTCCGGGTATCATGTTTCATTAAGAGTTTTATATCGAACACAGGTTATATTGGGATTCGCAATACCCCCTAGCCAAAACAATCAGAAATTATCGAAAAATGGCATATGCGGATAAATCATTTTCAATATTGATTTGCAATAATCAAAGCTATTCTGGCTATTTTGAATAGTAAAATGAATGCAATAGTCCATAATCAAATTCCACCCACAGTACGTAAAGATCTTAACTTTAAATTAGATGAAATCCCGCGTTTCTGGTTTGCAGGCGACCCATTTCGCACACGTCTGTTTGATGCTTTGAGTCTAACTTTTCCTGATGGAGAACGTTATTTCATTCAATGTGTCCGTCTTTTTCGCGACCAGATTCAGGACCTGGATTTAGATAAACGAGTAGCAGATTTCATCATGCAGGAAGCTCAGCATGGGATTGCCCATGACAAAATGAATAACATTTTGCGTGACCAAGGCATGCCTGTGGATAAATTTATTAAAGATGTGAATAAACGCTTTGCTCATGCTCTCAAGCGCCATCCGTCCTCGTTTAACATCGCCATCACAGCTGCATGTGAACATTTGACTGCATTGATGGCAAATACTTTCTTTAATGAAAAAGCCACAATGGCTGAAGCTCATCCCTATATTCGAGCTTTATTTGCATGGCATTCGATTGAGGAAATGGAACATCGTGATGTTGCATATGATGTCATGATTAACATCGCCAAAACACCTGCTAAAACCCGCTATGTTGCCCTGATTGCAGTTTCGGTTTTGATGTTTTATTTCACCATGCAACGAACCAATGGATTGCTTAAAGCAGATGGTTTTAGCCTGAAACAACGTTACCAACTGGCTCGAAGAGGTTTACCGTGGTTAGTCGGAAAAAATGGTGTATTAAGCAAAATTAAAAATGAATATCTGGATTGGTACAAGGCTGATTTTCATCCAAGCCAACATGCTGTCATTCAACAATACCCAACATGGGTTGAAACTTTAGCCAAGACTGGAGATCCCATTCTGGCAGGTGAAGCTTTTTGGCAAGCAGCAATCTGAATATAAACGCGTAACAGCATTTACCATTTGGCATAATGCTGTTCGAGTAGTCCATATTCTTGATTTAGATAAATAACATTACCTTTCCCCGACTGAATGGTTCCACTTATCCTAGACTGCCATTGACTAAACTGACTTCCGACTAAACGCAGATTTAAATTTTCATAACGTCGCCAACCAGTTTCTACTGTCAGGTTGAGTTTTTCATCCAGTGAACGGATCGACCAGTGCCGTTCATCAACCTTTTCAAAAAGCACATCTGAAACTTCAAATAAGGTTCCATTGATCCATAGACAGTTCTCATTTCCAAAGCTTTCATTCACTCCAGAAGCCAGATTCAAACCTATGCGATTGCCTTCATTATCCCAAAAACTACTGGAAAGCCAAAACCATGCCGTTTCAGGACGCAAAAAACCACAGGTATCATCCAGTGATGCCAAAGTTCTCTCATTAAACTGGATCTGTTTTTTTTGCTTATCTACAAAAAAACCTTCAACGGTCAATGTATTTTTTTTCTGGGTATACGTCCAGCCATTAATACCATTGGGACTGCACAAGCTAAGCGGTTCAGTACCAGCACAGAAGATTCGTGCCTTTAATTTTTCTTCGCCATATTTGGTGACACGTATATAACGCACGCCATTGGCATGTTGCATTTCAATATAAAAAGGTGATTTGGAAAAATAGCTTTGATTATATAGAGGTTGTTCATCTACAACAGTATGATGCCCTAAAAATGTATTGGCATTCCATTCCATGACCTGCCCTGTTGCATGATCATAAATATAAATAAAAGCATGACCAGCCCATGAAATATCAGCAATTGCAACCCCAATTGTAAAATGTTCATGCTGAATACAGCAAAATTTAAACTTTTTATATTTTAATCGCTTGCGCCAACCTTTTAGTTCTTTTCCATATGGTGTCTGATAGATATATTTATCGATATTGATAGAAGTCGGTATATGCGTAAAACGCCCATAGCGAGGTTGACCATTGATTTGAATCAAATCCATTTCTATATCCCGATCCGATTTTATTGGGAACTCATTTTTGATAAATATTATGCATTTTTTTGATTTAGCAAATCAACTTATCTCAAGAGTATAATATTATTTCAAATCGGTTATTTATATGATTA
>NZ_OOGT01000205.1 GCF_900323515.1 Acinetobacter stercoris
TTTATAACTGTCTATAAATATGATTGTTCTGAATGACAAAAATTAGCAAGCTGTATCCAATATTTACAATATAGATCTAAATTTTCTTTATATTTTAATATGTTCTTGCCGCTTTAAAAAACTTACAGGTATATTCATGATGAAAAAGAAAATTTTAGCGTTATCTCTCCTTAGCATTGCTCTCGTCGCTTGTTCTAAACCAACTCACAATACTTCTGATGATGTAAAAGCCGTAAATAACAATACAAATACTGCATCTGCCCCGGCAGTCCCTGATCAACATACAGCCGAAAGTAGTCTGGATTGGGCTGGCGAGTATAAAGGTTTGTTCCCATGTGCTGACTGTGAAGGAATTGAAACTGAACTTGAACTTAAAGCAGATAAGACTTATGAGTTAAAAGAAGAATATAAAGGCGGAAAAGGTGATGGAACCAAGAATGAAGTTAAAGGTACCTTCCAATTTGATTCGAAAAATCCTTCAATTATCACTTTAGATGCTTCAGCAGATCATCGTAAGTTCTTTGTCGGCGAAAATTTTGTTGAGGCACGTGATATTCAGACAGGTGAAAAGCTAAGTGACACTCTCGACTATAAGCTTCAAAAAGAATTGCACTAAAATATAAGACATAAAAAAATAAAAGGTCATATTGAGAAATATGACCTTTTATTTTTCCTGGAATTTATTCGCTTAAGCATGAATGTCAAAATGCTCAAGTTTGCCATGTGTATTATAAAAAAGCGTAATGTTCTTGGCCTTATGCAGATTTTGCAAATCATTCACCCTTAAATCAAAACTATTTGCCATTTGCTGATCTGTAACTTCAGGTGGAGCAGTACGTCGGTCATTACCATAAAAACGAACCCAGTTATAAGTCGCCCAAATAAACAGACAGGAAATAAAAATAATGATCATGACTACCATATTAATCAAACTAAGCTCACTATACGGTCCTGCCTGAACCACGATTTGTTGATAAATCGTTTTTCCTTCAAACCACCAAAGAAAAAGTGTAAAGAGTGGTATTAACAACCAGAACCATATCAACCATCCAGCAAACATCAGACTATACCCTACACTCTTATGCTTAACATATTCAGGCTTATCAATGTATTCTGGTATTTCCAGTTTTGATATGTCTTCTATGATTTTGTATTTACTTATATTATTCACGTTCTGCCTCTCCTCTGAAACCTCGATCAGGACTCACCCACCTTGCACGTTTTTGTGTTTTGAATATGGTCTTTGGTAAAGCAACCACCGTGGTTGCAACACTCAATATCCAAAAGAACAATGGATACCAAATAATCCAGAAATAATTACGTAATAGACGCCCTCTATCGTAAGATCTGTCTATCCATAAACTCACCAAGAATTGAACTAAACAAGTAATACCTAAAATGACGCCATACCACTGCGGAAATAACGATTGGATTGCCCAATTACCAGGTAATGAAAAAAACAAACCATAGACATATAGAATAAAAATACCCAGAATCACATAAGACCAAACCACACTTACTATTGCCTCAAGTGCAATTGGCCACATACGACGGAGATGCCATCTTAATAAACGTGGAATATAGGCAATAAGTACTTCAATCCCTCCCTGTGCCCAACGTAAACGCTGCTTCCACAGACCTTTTAAGGTTTCAGGCATATAGATATAGCACAGGGCATTTGGCAAATAATGCAGATCCCAATGGTCAAACTGTAAACGCCATGACACATCAATATCCTCAGTGATCATGTCATCCCGCCAGTAACCAATCCTGTCTAAAGCTGTTTTTCTGAATCCTGCAATTGCACCAGAAACAGTAAAAATACGCCCATAAGTACGTTGTGCACGTTTGATCAATCCAATAATCGATGAAAACTCACCAACTTGCAGTTTTCCTAAAATACTGGAACGATTTACTATTCTCGGATTACCTGTAACAGCACCAACACGTGGGTATGTTGTTAAATGGTGCATCATCCATAAGACAGCATGTGGATGTAACAAGGCATCCCCATCAATACAAACCAGATATTCGTTTTCACTAACCATTGCACCAGCACGTAATGCATAGGCCTTTCCCTGATTTTCAGCCAGGTGCACGACTCTAAGCTTTGGATATTGCGATGCCAACTCATCTAATATTTCAGCTGTTCTATCCTTACTTCCATCATTAACTGCAATCACTTCAAAGTTTGGGTATTGCGATTGCATTGCATATTTGATGGTTTCATGAACTTGTAATTCTTCATTAAAGCAAGGGATGATAATGCTACACCCTGCCGAACTTGGCTCAGGCAATGCAGGCTGCTTAAATTCGCGTTTTAAATAAAACCAGATGCCACCTGCAATCCATAGCCAGGCCATGAATAACGGATAGAAAAAAGCAAATCCAAAATAAACATCACTTATACGTAATTGGCTTAGCCATTCAGACATTACCGAGTCTCCTTAGATTCAACAACAAATGGATTTCGGTACATCACTGGGCTGTCATTAAGGCTTAAGTCCTGATATAACTTTTGGTGAATGGTCTTGGCATTGGCTATTTTATAAGCATCCAGGCCAATTCTCTGGATGGATAAAGCTCTTAAGGCCTGGTAACCAAGATGATATTTATCCAAATCTTTTTCATCCATCTCTGAATGGATCTTGAAATTTACGACTAAATGCTGTTTTTCCTGATCGTCTAAATAGCGGATTTTATTTAATAATATTTTGAATATATTAGAGTTTCTCACTGGATCAATATACAAATACAGATGATTATCTTTTTGTTCCAACTGTTTTAGAATGGCATTGAGACCATTGATCTGTTGTTCATTCTTTAAATCTATTTTTAAAGCGGATTGATAATTGGTACTGATATTTGAGTAGAATGCTGACTGTTCTTTTATTTGATCAAGAATACTAAACACACGATCAACTTTTTGCTTGCATATTGCATCTGTTTTTTGATCTTGAATAGCACAATCGAGTTCATTTTCAGCATTCAAAACGATACCATTGACAGATGAATTATTTTTAACAAGATCCGCTGCTAACTTTGCCAAATCATAATGTTGAAGTGTCTCTAAACCGACTGGTAACATAGCCAAAACACGATTTGCAATGCGGGTATTGGCTTGCCAAAGCGTTCTGTTTAACAAGTCCTGCTGAATGGGTAACTGGCTATTTGGAAAATAAGTAGCATCAACTTTGCCATTTTCAGCACTTCGATGCACAACATCCAGTAAAAGAACATTACTTTTTAATGCATTAATATTTTCGAGAAATTTACCCAGTTTAAAGTCAAATCCGGCATTATTATGACTTTCCATTTCTACCAGATTGAAACCAACAACGCTTTGTCTCTCTTTATGAGGCAAGCGTGCATAAGTGAGAAAATTGATCATTTCGTCATGTATCTGTTCTGGACTTGGGTTATTCATGATTAAACCGCGCTGATAGGTTCTAACCGAATCAGCCAGAGTAGCTACATTTCCAAGACTAAAAGACATAGGAAGTCCAGCTATTGTCGCTAATTCTTCACTTTCCTTACTCACTGCACCATAAGGCCAGAAAATAGCCTTGGTATCCGTTCCAAGCTCATGATCCAAAATCTGTTTAGACTTTTTTAAATCTGTAATAATTCTCTTACGATATTCATCATCTGTTTCATAACGCTTTTCATTTAGAAGATATTCACGTGTGATTGCTGCTGGCTGCACATTATTTTGAGGATTAGCCAGAATCCCTTTGTGTAAATCATCAGAATGTGAAACAAATTCTACCAATCCTGACTTTTTCATTTCACGCATCTGTACCCAATTCAAGGCATTACCTTTACCATACGCGTCATCAATTGCTTTATGATTGCCATTCGCCCAGCTCGTCACCACAGCAAAAACCGCAGGTATTTGATATTCCTTAAGTAAAGGGTAAACTCGAGTGTAATTACTTAAAATTCCATCATCAAAAGTAATCAAAACTGCCTTGGCTGGTAATGTCTTTTTCTTTTGCCTTGCAAGCCAGACATCTTCCAGACGGATTGGATTCCAGCCTTCTCTTTTTAACCAGGAAAAATATAATGCCAAGTTACGTGTACTAATCGCATACACATCTTTGTCACCCGACTTTTCTACGTCATCACGCACATCATGAAATGTCATGGTGACAAATTGATATTCCTGATTTTCTATAGCTGTTTTTAATTCTGTTTTTGCATGACACTGTATCGTTGGAAACAAGATTGATGCTGTCGATACTGTTAACAGTATTTTTATCATAAAATTCATTAAAAACGCCCCTCAAATCCCAATAATGCGTAAGCCCTTCTCTCATTTTCACCATCATAAGGATGTCCCCCCCACCCAATACCGTAGTTCAGTCTCCAGGTGCGTGACAGTTCCCAATCATGCCGGTAAAGCAAGTTATAAATAGGTTTCGAGGAATAGGACTTTTGCCAGAAATTTCCAGCAGTCGCTTCAAAATGCTGATTAAAACTCTGGTTATTGTTATTACGCCAGGTCATCCAGTCGTGTTCTAAAGTCAACTCAAAACTTTGACTATGTTCAGGATTGAAATACTGCGTTGGAATATTACTGTTATGACTTAGATAACCACTTAGCATTGCACTACTGGTATGTTTTGCTCTTTGAAAAAATTGTTGTCTAAAATAAACAGCTAATTCCTGACGGTCATTACCATCATCAATATCAGTAAATTGATAACCTATCCCTGCTTTACGTGATTCATTTTCTTTCCAGTTCAACGCAACATTATAAGATTTCCCCTCATAACCTCTATCGACTGCTTGTAAGGGAATAGCTGCCTGACTATTAAATCCCAAGACATATTGCCAGTGATCATTAAGCCAATGCGACCAATCTAGTTGCAGTCCCAGATGCTCACCATCGACATTCTGAGAAATCATGGCTTTTGCTGATTTTCGATCGGCAGCCCACTCAAGCCCTATACCTAATCTCTGCTCATCCAGTTTGCCAATTTCATAATTTCCCTTACGATATGCATGATTCACAAATGCTCGATAATTATCATAAAACCATGGACTGTTCACCGTGGTATCACTTTCTAATTCACGTGAACCCTTTAAACGATCCAGTAAACCTGAATGATCCGATCTACTTTTTGAAAATGTACTCTGATGCTGTATGGATGCATGATTTCGATCAGCCAGTTCTTTTTTACTTTTTAATACCCCAGTATCATAAGGAGCACTTTGCAATAATTGTTGATTCAGTTTTCGCCACTCAGCTATATGATCCATCGCCTGCATATTCAGCATATGGTTTATCTGGGTTGATCTATCCACAGGCTCTAGCCCATTCCATTGTGCAAGAGTATCTTCAGATGTTTCTGGCTTTTCTCGCCAACGTTGAATCTGAGTCAAGTTATTTTGATATAAAACATTATTAGGTGCTAAATTAACCAGATCCTGAAAATATTTTTCAGCTTTATCCAGCTGATTTTGATAAGCATAATTCAAGCCGACTAAAGCAATATACTCTAACCGATCATCATCAGTGGAACGGTCAACACCTTTAGCATTACTATATTTATAAATAGGTAAACGCTTATCTAAATCAATAATTAACTGATTTGATTCCTGATATTTGTTTTGTTCAAGCAACGCGTAATACAGGCCTGAATAAACATTCATATCAGGATAGTTTTTTTCATTGAGCAAGCTTTTATAATATTTTTCTGCCATTTTTGGCTGCTTTAACTTTAAATAAGAATTCGCCAGTGCCTCACGTACATAAGGTGGCATCTGCTCCACAGCCAGACCTGTTTTTGTGATTTGAGCGATTGCCTGACGTGGATGATTTCTCTTGTCTAAAGCATAAATATAGTCGTAATAAAATCTTTGTCTGAGTGTCTTATTTTGCGGGAGATGAGTTTCATAAGCTGACATCTCCTCAATCACTTGATCTAAGAAAATAAAATCTTCATTGCCACGGTTTTTATAGTTCATTACACTGTAATACTGCACAGCATTCTGGATACGCTGAGAAAATTCACTTAATTTAACAAGATGTTGTAATTCTGGGCGTAACGTTAAAAGTTGAGACTTATCTAAAATTTTTTCAGCTTTTGCATAATCACCATTACTGATTAAAGCCAATACATACTGTTCTTCTGTATCATTGTTTTGTTTTCGTGCTACGGCTAAAGCTCCAGTATTCAGTGCTTCTATAGGCATGTTCAGTAGACGGTAGCTATAAGATGCCTGTGATAAATAATCAGCGGAAAGCTGATCTATTTTTACTTTTGATAAAGCATTTTTTGCTTGGAGTTGATTTCCAAATTCAACCTCAAGCACAGCTATCCACACTAACCACTCTTGCTTCTTTGTCTTTTTATAAAATTGATCACACCATAGTTTTGCCAGATCAATTTGCTTTAGGTCTCTCAAGGCTTTTACCAGACTGACTTGCCCATACTCTGGATAACTCTCTACATTGATACCTTCTAAATATTTTATATCGCTTAATTTAAAGTTTTTGTTTGCATAAGAAACCACAACATAATCAGCTATAAGTTTTTGATTGTTAGGGTATTCATTTAATAATCGCTCTAATTCCACAAGCGCTGTATTAGTCTGACCAGCCTTGATAAGTGCTACACTTTTCTCCCTTAGTTGATCTATCGTATCCGTAGCATATAAAATCGTGGAAAATGGTACGCAACACGATGCCGAGGCATAACATATCGGAACTATCAATTTCTTAATAATCANTTGTGGTCCCTTAAGTAAAACTTGCAAACAAACAGAAAACTTTTTAAATGTGAATTAATTTTCATAAATAAAACATACTGAGAATTAGATCACATAATATTGATTGAAATTTCTGTTACTGTTTTTTCCTGTATCAATTTGGAAATGTCTTATTTTTTTTAAGGGAATATGCGACTATTCAAC
>NZ_OOGT01000405.1 GCF_900323515.1 Acinetobacter stercoris
CCATTAGCATTATAAATAATATATTAATATAATTATAATTTTGGTGTAAATGCTTAGCAAATCGATAATATAACTCTAGCTTTAATCATTTTAACCTGATTTACTTTTATAAATTACTTCAATTTTTTCAAAAATGGCTCTTTTAGCAGTCGATGTCATATTGGCTCTATTTGTGTTTGATTGATAATAACCTATCGTGCCATCGAACATCACTCCAAATCTGGAATACAGCATTCACAATGGCATATTGACCATCTGATTCTCCTCTAGCTATAGCCCTTCTCATTAAAGATCCTCGAAATACTTCTATTAATTTATCTGCATATACTAATTCAAAATTTCCTGTAACATTATTTTTCCTTATGTGTAACACATCCAGCATCTTCCAATACTTGAGCTTTCCTTTCAAATATACCTCTCACTCCATTAGTGAAAAACTTATGACACTTCTAATTTTCTTCTGAAAATTTAATCCTATCTTCAATTACCTCATCAAGATCTTTGTAGTTTCTAAAATTATAATATTCCTGTACACGCTTTCCATTAGGTTTATCTTCCCAGACTAAATGCCTACTTTTAGGCCCCTTCCATCTGCTATCGACCTTTATATTAAATATATTATTTGTACCTGCTAATATTTTTCTCCTCATCCTGTTTCTTGAGCAGCTTGAGCTAATACAGTTTCCCAACTCACATTTTTCTTACAGAACAATAAATTGAAGTAATATAATTTAGTTTATCTTCATATGTATAAGCCATTCATTTTACCTCAATTGCATATTTATTATATTTCGAATTTTCTGACTTATCTGCACAACTATAAAGGACTTCTAATTTATTATTTTTTTTATAAAACCCATCATCAATTTCACAAGTCCATTTTTTATTTATAAATTTATGTTTACTTAAAACTCCAAATTTATCAAAAACACTTATCACCAATATTGACTGAGATAATGTGTTTTCCGGTTGGGTAATTGAACTAGATAAAATATAATATTTATTATTTTTAAAAGCACAATCCTGTATGGTAGTTTCAAAATAATCAGGCTTTACTTCGAATTTAGTATAGCTTTTAGCCCTCCCTAATTTTATGAGAGATATATTTGCCGGGATCGCATCATCAAATTTAACTTTATAATCACATTTTTCAGTTGCTAAAGCAGAACTAGTTATAAAA
>NZ_OOGT01000136.1 GCF_900323515.1 Acinetobacter stercoris
ATATGAGTTCCATCTTTTCAATTCATTAAACTGTAACAAATATGTCATATACTAATCCTACTATAAATCAATGGTCAAAATACTTAGTGATTTAAATGACACCTTTTGCTCCTCAAGTTAATGATTTTCAACATAGCTCCAACACATATATTAATCGTGAAATATCTCTTTTAGAATTTCATAAACGTGTTCTTGCACAATCCAAAGACTCCAATCACCCACTTTTAGAAAGATTAAACTTTTTAATTATATTTTCACGCAATCTAGATGAGTTTTTCGAAATACGTGTTGCTGGCTTGATGAAGCAACTTGACTTAAATGCCATTACAACTGCTCCAGACGCTATCCCCAATGAAGTCGTTATTGAACAGATTTCGGATATAGCTCACGAAGCAGTAGATGATCAATACAACACTTTAAACAACATATTATTACCACAACTTCAATCATACGGTGTTCGTTTCATTCAGTATCATGACATTTCAGAACATCATAAGGAATGGATAAAAAATTATTTTTTTAAACAAGTCCAGCCTGTTGTTACTCCCATTAGTCTTGATCCAGCTCATCCCTTCCCTCGCTTGGTGAATAAAAGCTTAAATTTTATCGTAACATTAGAAGGTAAAGATGCTTTTGGACGCCATATTGATTTAGCCATTGTTCCTGCACCCCGTTCATTACCTCGTGTAGTACGTTTGCCTGATGAACTTACCAATGGGCAAGAACACTATATTTTACTTTCGGCTATTATTCAGCAGCACATTGATGACCTATTCCCTGGTATGAGTGCAACTGGATGTTATCAATTTCGTGTAACCCGAAACGCCGATTTAACTTTGGCAGAAGATATTGATGACTTGGCTGTCGCGTTGAAAGATGAATTATCATCCCGCCGCTTTGGTCGTGCTGTTCGTCTTGAAATAGCTCATGATTGTCCTGATTTTATTAATGACTATTTATTAGAACAATTTGATTTAGACCCTATTCATTTATTTCAAGTTAAAGGACCAGTAAATCTAGCACGCTTGTTTGCTAATTTTGATATTCCAGAGTTACGTTTTAAACCATACCAGCCTATTGTGCCAAAAGCCTTGCGCAATCCACACCAGATATTTGATGTACTCAGTAAGCGCGATGTTCTTTTACATCATCCATTTGATTCTTTTGCACCTGTAATCAATTTGCTCAAGGAAGCTGCATATGATCCAAATGTATTGGCAATTAAGCAAACGCTTTATCGTAGCGGTCCAGATTCCGAAATTGTACAAGTTCTTGCTGAGGCAGCGCGTAATGGGAAAGAAGTCACTGCAATTATTGAACTGCGTGCCCGTTTTGATGAAGAGTCCAACATCACTGTTGCCAATATATTACAAGAGGCAGGTGCTGTAGTTGTATACGGTATTGTCGGTTATAAAACGCATGCAAAAATGATCCTGATCGTTAGACGTGAAGGTGAGAAATTGAAGCGTTATGTGCACCTGGGTACAGGAAACTATCATGCTGGTAATGCCAAAATGTATACGGATTATGGCCTATTAACCACTAACCCGGATATTTGCGAAGACGTACATAAGATCTTTCAGGAACTTACAGGTATGGGGCGCATGGCAAAACTTAAAAAATTATTTCACGCACCTTTTACTTTACATGCACAACTCTTACAATTTATTGAACATGAGATTCAGCATGCCCAAGCTGGAAAACCCGCAAGAATTATCATCAAAGTAAACGCATTGACTGAACCTAAATTGATTGCTGCTTTGTATCATGCCTCCCAATCAGGTGTAAAAATTGATTTAATCATTCGATCTATTTGTTGTTTAAGACCACAGGTTGAGGGTTTATCTGAAAATATCACCGTGCGTTCTATTGTAGGACGCTTTTTGGAGCATACTCGTGTTTATTATTTCCACAATGCTGGTGATATTAAACTCTACTGTGCTAGTGCTGACTGGATGGGACGCAACCTGTTTTCCCGAGTTGAAACCTGCTTTCCTATTGAAGATAAAAAATTACGTAAACAAATTATTGAAGATGGTCTTCTCAGCTATTTAAAAGATAACACTCGTGCCTGGGAGCTAGACAATAATGATCAATGGCATGCCTTACAGGCAGCAGAAGGTGAAGAAAGCTATATCGCACAGCAACATTTAATGGATGAGCGTATTATCACGCCTACTGCATAAATAATAATTGACATGGATGTCATATACCCTGCTTTTCTTCATATTGTGTATGATTTTTTCTTTGTCATTTAATACAAAATGTTGCTTAATGTAGAATTTCTTGTTGTTTTTATATACGCTATTTCATATCTTCAATTTAGATAATAAAAACCGGAATAAGTATCAATGAAAATTTTTAAACAACAAGAAAATATATTCAATGCCGTTAACTCTATGATCAACCATGGTGTTGCTGTACTTGAAGGAACAAAAACATCTGCAACACAATATGCTGACCGAATTATTATGGCATTAAAACCATATGAAACAGTTGAACCGATTATTGCGTATCAAAATGTACCTAATCATGGTTATTTATACTATCTATATGATGCCAATAAGTTCGATGTCAGTTCAACCCAACTTAAAATGCTAATACTCCTGGCTGATGCTTCAAATAAAATCTAATGTTCAGATTAAAAAGCGAGTAAACCTCGCTTTTTAAATTAATCACCGATAACTCCAGATTGTTTCAGTTGATTTAGTTGTTCTTGTGTTCTAATTTTTTCTAGAATTTTTATCGTGTGCTCTCCAAGTAAAGGGGGCGCAAGACGATATTCTACTGGCGTATCTGATAACTTCATAGGCGATCCGATAACCCTGAAATTTGAATTAAGCTGATGAGGTAATTGAACGACCATTTTCCGATGTAGTATCTGGGGTTCATTCAATGCATCTTCGATAGAATTGATCACTCCTACAGGTACTTTACGTGCATGAATCGCATCTACCCAGTATTGAGCAGTTTGAGTTAAAAAATGCTGTGTTAAAGTTGAAATCAACTCCGCTCTATATTTCACACGATCAGGATTTTTAATAAATTTTGGATTATCTAACAATTCAGGCTTGCCAATCGCATGGCATAAATCTACAAATTGTTTATCATTACCACATGCGATAATAAATTCCTTATCTGATGCCTGAAAAGTCTGATAAGGCACAATATTAGGATGCGCATTCCCCATACGTACAGGTGAAATTCCAGATGTTAAATAGTTCATTCCCTGATTAGCCAATCCAGCAATTTGCACATCCAATAAAGATATATCTATATATTGACCACGACCAGTATGTTGTCTGGCGAGTAATGCCGCCTGAATAGCAATGGTTGAATAAAGCCCCGTTTGCAAATCAACTACAGCAACCCCAACCTTTTGAGCTCCTGCATCAGCTTCACCTGTAATACTCATCAAGCCAGACATACCTTGTAAAATAAAATCATAACCAGGATCCTGTGCTCTGGGACCATCCTGCCCAAAGCCCGTGATGGAGCAATAGATTAACTGCGGATTAATCTGACTTAAACTGGCATAATCTAGATCGTATTTTTGCAATGAACCTACTTTATAGTTTTCAATCACCACGTCTGCTTCTTTTACCAGATCATGAATGATGGCTTGGCCTTCTTTTGTGGAAATATCTATAGCTACAGAATATTTATTTCGATTGGTACATTGATAGTAACCTGCCTCTCGAGTTGCCTTGTGCTCGTCATCCAGCATCCACGGCGGCCCCCACAGTCTGGTGTCATCACCCGTTTTGGGGCGCTCAACTTTAATGACTTCGGCACCCAGATCAGCCAGAATCTGCCCACACCAAGGTCCTGCCAAAACACGACTCAGATCTAAAACACGAATACCATGCAATGCACCCATTCTTTTTTCCTTTTCATTTAATAGGGAAACAAAAATATTCATCTCCCTAAATATCAATTTACTGTTTTTGTGGATCGTACTGACGGTCTTTGATAAATAGCCCTGGTAATACACCTGCAATAAAATATGCAGCTCCCATAACTATAAATGCCATGGTAAATGTTCCACCAGATGCTAACCAACCAATCGTAGCTGGCGCTATTGCAGCCCCGACACGACCAATGTTATAGGCTCCACCAATAGCTGTACCTCGTACATCTGTAGAAAATGATTCAGCCATATAAGTTGCATTTACACCGTACGGAATACCGTATAGGAATCCAAAAGTAATTAATAAGTACAAAATATTATCTGGTGTATTAAAGAAAATAATAATTGGCAAGAATATCGCACTTGCTATCGTGCCAAAAACGAATACTCCTCGACGATTAAACTTATCAGCCAGATAGCCTGCCAAAACCTTGCCCAAAATCATTGCAGTATATGAACCAACCATATAACTGGTCAGATTTTTAAAATTCATATGCACTTCAGTTTCAAGATAACTCGGCATCCAGTTATTAATCCCGTAATAACCAAACTGTAAGAAAAAGGCCGTAGTCATCCACAATAAGAACATTTTTCGGTGCTTAAAATTGGCAAAAATTTGCTTATATATACTTGTACTTTTGGGTCTTTCCACAACAACCTGTTTACCAGTCTTTCCTTTTAATTGATCAATTCTGGTGAGTTGCCATGATTTAGGTTCTGGCACAAATCGTTGTAAAAATACATTGATAAATGCGGGAATAACAGTAATAAAGAATAATACTCGCCAGCCATGCTCTGGAATAATTGCACCTGCAAGAAGCGTCGCTACGATATATCCAACAGTTTGCCCAGTTTGTAATGTACCCAAAACGGTAGTTCGGTACTTGGTTGGTACATATTCCGCCATTAAGGTATTACATGCCATATATAGCGCACCTATTCCTAATGCACCGATAAAACGCAGTGCCATAAACTGTTCAAAGTTTTGCGTAAAGCCCAATAAACATGTGGCAATTGAAAAAAAAGTTACCGAGTTTGCAATGGTTCTAACCCGACCAAACTTATCACATGCCCATCCTCCTAAAATTCCTCCTATTCCCATCCCTGCAAGCGATGCACTTCCAAGTGCACCTGCCTGAAAAGTGGATAAGCCAAACTCAGTCTTCAAACTAGTCAGGCTATAGGACAGCAACATAATGTCTATGCCATCAACCACCATAGCGAAATAGGCAAATAATAGTGCCCATTTCCATGTATTTGCATTGATCTTTGTATAAGTACCCAGATTCGAAGGTAACCTTATATCCAAAATTCCACTATTTTTTTGAACGTCATTGTTCATTTATATCTCAATCCCATTTTCCCAAATGAGTCATTGTGAAATTATTAGTACATTCACTTACAAAGCTCTTTGTTTTTATTTTACTTCCACGTTGAGCTTAATACCTGATTGCTATTTATTGCTATTTCGACAATGAATCCTCAAATTTCCATTTTTTAGGCAAAAGAATCCTGAGGTGCTCATGAATGAACACCTAAGTGATTAATTTCAAATTAATTACTAAAAGCAGCGATACCTGTTTGCGCTCTACCTAAAATGAGTGCATGAATATCATGTGTACCTTCATAAGTATTAACAACTTCGAGGTTTACTAGATGGCGGGCTATACCAAATTCATCACTAATACCATTCCCCCCCAACATATCTCGTGCCACACGTGCAATATCCAAAGCCTTGCCACAATTATTACGCTTAATCAGCGATGTTCCCTCTACTGCGGCAATACCTTCATCTTTCATACGACCAAAACGAAGTGCTGCCTGCAAACCTAAGGCGATCTCCGTTTGCATATCAGCCAACTTTTTCTGAATCAACTGGTTAGCAGCTAGTGGACGACCAAATTGCTTACGATCCATCGTGTATTGATGAGCTGTATGCCAACAGAACTCTGCTGCACCCATCGCCCCCCAGGCAATACCAAAACGGGCACTATCCAGACAAGTAAACGGCCCACGTAATCCACGAATTTCCGGGAAGGCATTTTCCTCAGGAACAAATACATTATCCATTACAATTTCACCTGTAATAGAGGCACGTAATCCTACCTTGCCATGAATTGCTGGTGCTGATAACCCTTCCCAGCCTTTTTCAAGAATAAAACCACGAATAGCGCCAACATTTCCTTCTGCAGTTACCTCTTTTGCCCAAACCACAAAAACATCAGCAATTGGACTATTGGTAATCCACATTTTTGCACCAGTTAGTCGATAACCACCATCAACCTTTTTAGCGCGAGTAGACATGCTTCCCGGATCAGAACCATGATCAGGCTCAGTCAAACCAAAACATCCGATAAACTCACCCGTAGCCAATTTCGGCAAATATTTTTGCTTTTGCTCTACTGAGCCAAACTCATTGATTGGAACCATAACCAGTGAACTTTGCACACTTGCCATTGAACGGTAACCAGAATCCACCCTTTCAATTTCACGTGCAATCAGTCCATAACTCACATAATTTAGGCCAGCACCTCCATATTGCTCGGGAATTGTTGGACCAAGTAAACCCAGCTCCCCCATTTCACGAAAAATTGCGGTATCCACACTTTCATTACGAAATTGCTCTAACACCCGGGGTGCAAGCCTATCCTGACAATATGAATATGCTGCATCACGAATCATACGTTCTTCTGAGGATAATTGTTGTTCAATCAAAAATGGATCTTGCCAGTTAAATTGTGCTTTTGAATTCGCCATAGTCACCGCTTCCTTTACCGATGTTTTCATTGATTGGATTTGATGCTAGTCAGTATTTCATTTTTCTTCAAACGATAAAATATCATGTAGCTATGCATTTTTATCATATCTTGAGTCATATAAAAATTTTAGATATGCTGAATTCCTTAATAAATTGTTAATTTATCCATATAAATAAAGATTGGAAACTTGCTAGGCTTAATCTTATATGTTTATTTTAAATAACTGATCAATTTGATAAGGATTTCAAAATGAGACGAATGATTCCTTCTTTACAGTCTTTAATGTGTTTTGAATCTGCTGCCAAACACCGTAGTTATACTTATGCAGCACAGGAGCTCAATATCACTCAAAGTGCTGTTTCCAGACAAATTCATCAACTGGAAGAATTCTTAGGATTAAACTTATTCAACCGAACACGTCATGGCGTTGAACTCACCTATGCTGGTGAACAATATTTTAAAAGTATCAAGTCTCATTTATTAAGTATTGAACAAAGTACTTTAGACTTGATGTCTCATAAAGGACTAGGCGGAACATTAAAACTTGGGGTTGTACCAACCTTTGCAACGCGCTGGCTACTGCCAAGGCTTTATAAATTTAATGAGATATATCCCGAAATCACAATTCACCTTGAAACCAGCACTAAACCTTTTCTATTTAGTGATCATATTTTTGATGCGGCTATATATGCTGGAACCAATGCCCAGATTGAAAACTGGCCAGGAACAAAAATTCATTATCTGATGCATGAAGATGTTGTTCCTGTGTGCTCACCTGAGCTGATTTATAAACACTTCCCAGAATTACAAGCAAATATAGGTTGTTTTATAGGGGATTTAACAGCTGGACAGATAGCTAGTCTGCCACTGCTGCAACAGACCACGCGTCCCTATATATGGAAAGAATGGTTTGAAGTGGCTGGACTAGATCATCCATATGCCATGGATGGTCAACGACATGAACTTTTCTCTATGTTAGCAGTTGCTGCGACCCATCATATGGGAGTCGCTCTGATTCCGCAGATGCTGCTGGAAAAAGAACTTTCTTCTGGAGATTTAGTGATCGCATCAAATATAAAATTGAAAGGCTCCCGTTCTTATTATTTTGTATATTCAGAACAACAACAAAATGCACCATTACTAACCAAGTTTGTTGAATGGCTAGAACGAGAAGCAAGACTAACTCAACAACATCTGCTTCCAAATCCACCCTGAACAGATTTTAAAGCTTAGAGATCACCCCAACATATCGATACATATCTTTTACTCCCAGATCTATCCGGAAAACCTGAAAGTCTGTTATTGATGATTTTGATATTTCAGCAAACATATCCATTTCTGGATCATCATGAATTTCATCAACAGTTCGCGGCAAACTTGCTTCAAAAACATCAGAAATATACTCAAACCCCAAATCCATAGCAACAAACAAGGTATGCTCACATGGCTGAACATACTGTTCTTGTGACCAGTCAATAATATCGGTATGACAAAATGGACATGAAACATTTGCTTGATTATTTTCAAGCTGGATCAGTTGAAAAGGCATAATTTTTATAACACAATGAAAACCGCTATTTTAAACAACTCCAAACTTTAATTCACTGGAAGAATTGCAATTTTTAAAAATATAACAGGATACTATGTCTACCCTTGAAAAAGCGATTGCACTAGCAGCAAAAAAACATGCAGGACAACTTGATAAAGGTCAATCTCCTTATATTCTGCATCCCCTTCGGTTAATGTTTAAGATGAAGACACCTCAACAACAAATTGTCGCAGTCTTGCATGATATTATAGAAGATACTGACACCACCGTTGTCGATCTAATCTCATTGGGCTTTAGTCAGGAAATTATTGATGCCATTTTAGCATTGACTAAAGCTGACGGAGAAACCCGAATAGAAGCTGCTTACAGGGCTGTAAAAAATCCAATTGCCCGCTTAGTCAAACTGGCAGATATCGCTGATAATATGGACTTATCACGAATCCCCCATCCTTCAGCAAAAGATTTATTACGTTTAGAAGAATATCGCCAGGTACGACAAATTTTAATTACTGGCTAAATGTATAATTATTGCAATTAATACATATCCATCGTGATAAATTGCAACGATAATCATTTAAAATGTGATCTTGTTGCACAAATGGAATGTTTAAAACATGCTGACCGATTTAGATGATTTTTATTGCTTTGCTCTTGTTGTTGAACATGGAGGTTTTAGTGCAGCAGAAAGAGCAACAGATATCCCCAAATCCAAGCTTAGCCGCCGAGTTTATAATTTAGAAGAAAATTTAGGGGTACGTCTAATTCAGCGTAGTTCCAGACATTTTGCTGTGACTGAAATTGGCATGAATATTTATCGTCATGCACAAGTGATGATGAATGCCGCTCAGGCTGCTCATGACCTAGTTGATCACTTGAGTATTCAGCCTCGCGGTGTGATTAAGGTCACTGTTCCCGTTTCTATTGCACAAAACGAAATTGCAAAAATACTTCCAGCTTTTTTAAAACAGTACCCTGAAGTAAAGGTTCAGCTAATTGTAAGCAATCGACGTTTTGATGTCATCAATGAGGGCATTGATATCGCCCTCCGTGTACGTGATAACCTTGATGATGACCCTAGCCTTGTCATTCGAAAATTTCAGCGTATCGAACAGCACTTATTTGCTAGCCAAGCCTATTTAAATGAGTTTGGTATGCTTAAAAAACCAGAAGATTTAACTGAACATCGTATTTTGAGCATGGCAGATGAACATCTTGAACAACAACTGGTTTTACATGACGACCATAACCATCATCGTAAAGTTAAAATAAATCCTGTTGTTATGGGTTCAGATTTGATGATGCTAGCACAACTAGCCAGCCAAAATTGTGGAATTGCATTATTGCCAGATACTATTGCCTGTGACTACATAAAATCTGGACAACTGGTACGTGTACTACCAGAATGGAAGTCCCCGCATGGTATTTTCCATGCCGTTTATCCATCACGACGAGGACTTTTACCTGCTGTACGTGTATTTATTGACTATCTGGTCGAACATTTATCAGAACATTAACGTACCAATAACTAAAGGGTATCTTGATATTCAATCAAGATACCCTTTATAAAACATAAATCTAAATTGCAGGATAAATACCCGTACCTTCTGGCCATGGAGTCAACAATTCAAACCCAGAATCAGTCACTACTACCATATGCTCCCATTGAGCTGATAATGAGTGATCCATGGTAACAACTCCCCAGCCATCGTTAAGTTCTTTTACTCGTGCCTTACCTGCATTAATCATAGGTTCAATTGTAAAGACCATACCCTTTTTTAAACGCAGCCCTTGCCCAGGTTGACCATAATGTAAAACATTAGGCTGTTCGTGATAGACTTTACCGATACCGTGACCACAATATTCCCGAACAACACTATAGCCTTCTCTATGTGCAACAGTCTGTATCGCAAAACCAACATCACCCAATGTCGCACCAGGTCTAACCGCATGAATCCCGGCGACCATAGCTTCATAGGTCGTATCCACTAAGCGTTTAGCTTCTGGCTTTATCGAACCAACATAATACATACGGCTAGTATCTCCAAAATAACCATCTTTGATAATCGCAACATCTATATTGATAATGTCACCATCCTGTAAAATAGTGGATGCAGATGGAATTCCATGACAAACCATATCATTTGGAGAGATACAGGTAGTTTTGGTATAGCCGTAATAACCAATGTTTGCTGGAATAACCTTTAACTTGTTTACAATAAAATCATGACAGATATCATCTAAGTATTCAGTAGAAACACCTGGTTTGACATATTCTCCTATCATTTCTAAAACCTGTGCAGCCAAACGTCCTGAGACTCTTAACTTTTCAATATCTTGTTCGGTTTTAATGGTAATAGCAGAAGCTTTCATTCCAGATTCCTCATTTTCAGTCCAAATATTATATGCCTTTTACATCAAATATTGAAATTGAGAATTAATATCAATTAAATTCAGTTTTCCGTTTAATCCATCTACGACTATCGTCTATATCCAGAAGGCAAAATCATAAATCATTCAATTTTCTCTTTATTGTATTAAACAATAT
>NZ_OOGT01000166.1 GCF_900323515.1 Acinetobacter stercoris
GCTTTGGATGAGTTAAAGTAGTTTAAAAACTACTTTAACTCATCCAAAGCTGTCCCTTTCACAGGATTTCTACGCCAATAATACGGCTGAAAAAACCGTGACAACAAACGCATCGGTGTCATCCATACGATACGAACATTGGTTTTATGATTTTGGGTAACACGTTTAGCCAAGTAGCGACATACTTGTTCAGGTGGATCAATAATAAACATAAACAGCCACTTCATCTTTTGCCAGTTTTTAGCTTCCCCCTCTTGCCAAGATGAAATCAACAGATCTGTTGCTACCATGCCTGGGCTTAGAGTTCCAACCTGGATATTACTATGTTTCGTCTCTTTATAAAGTGCATGGGTAAAATATCCAACAGCACGTTTACTGGTGGCATAAGGCGTCATACCCGCACTCCATTCACCACGGCTGCCCCAACCTTCCATATTATAAATCTGGCCGAAACCTTGCTTTAACATTCCTTTTAAAGCAACTTGCGACCCTAACATACAACCCAAAATATTGGTTTGAACGACATGCTCTAAATCGGAGGGCACTATCTCAGTCAATGCTTTGGCAGCATTGCACGTACCTGCATTATTGATCCAGACATTTACCTGTCCACAATATTGAATGGATTCGCTCCAGAGATTTTCCACATCGGACGGGCGTGTTACATCACAACACACGCCGAATACTTTCTGCTCATCAAATTCGCTTTGCAGTTCACTTACAACTCGATTTAACTGTTCCGAATTCCGAGCTGAAATGACCACAGACCAACCAAAATTTAAGAATGCTTTCGCCAATCCTAAACCAATACCACGACTACCACCTGTAATCACAACACATGAAGCAGAATTATTAGCAATGCTCAAAACATATTCCTTTGTTATTAAATTTAATCATATAAAGAAAGTTTCCAATGATCAGGTAAGTAAGTTGTCAGGCTAATTTTGCAGATTTAATTTTAATATGATGTACATATGTCCATCCAGTGCTCTAATTTATGTAATGATAAATAAACGACCACGCTCTTTACTATACCTAAGCACATTTGTAAAGTTCTGTAAATTTTTAATAACAGTTTCTACACAATTAAAAGCCTAACTTTAAACAGAACATTATTTAATCCATAGTAAAATTGTAAGCATATGAAAACATTTTGTTTTTTCTTTTTAGCAAGTTTTATGGTTCATTTACCTAAATTAACTTCGCTTCAAATTTTCTATTCTCTCTTTTTAAATCAATCATTTTTATAGATTTTCAACAAATCTATGCATTGGTTTTACTTATATATTAGGTTAATACATGCGCGGATTCAGAAGAAAAACTAAACCCATTGAACTGGATGATATTAACATCATCGATAACCAAAAAACCAAAAAGGCAATCACAGCTGCTGCACTTGGTAATGCAATTGAATGGTTCGATTTTGGTGTTTACGGTTATGTAGCCTATGTACTTGGTAAAGTATTTTTCCCAGATGCGTCACCAAGTGTGCAGATGATTGCAGCACTTGCAACATTTTCAGTACCCTTTATCTTCAGACCCTTAGGAGGAATCTTCTTTGGACGATTGGGTGACAAATATGGTCGGCAAAAAGTGCTCGCTATCACGATTATCATCATGTCACTCAGTACCTTCGGTATTGGATTGATTCCATCTTTTGAAACCATTGGCATTTGGGCACCAATTCTTTTATTAATCGTAAAAATTGCCCAGGGGTTTTCTATCGGTGGAGAATACGCAGGTGCGGCAATTTTTGTTGCCGAATATTCACCTGACCGTAAACGTGGATTTATGGGAAGCTGGCTCGATTTTGGTTCAATTGCGGGCTTTGTTTTAGGTGCTGGTACTGTTTCATTCATTACCTATCTGGTTGGCGAAACAAACTTTGCCGAATGGGGCTGGCGTATTCCATTTTTTATCGCACTCCCACTCGGGATAATTGGTTTATATCTGAGAAATGCACTTGATGAAACTCCTGTTTATCAACAGCATAGTGAAAATAAGGTTTCACAAAAACCTAAGAAATTTAGTTTCAAGGAAGTATTGGCCAATAATAAACGTTCACTCATGGTGTGTATTGGACTTGTCATTTGTACCAATGTAACCTATTACATGCTTTTGACGTATTTACCAAGTTATTTCTCTCATAACTTAGGCTATTCTGAAAGTCATGGTGTGTTAATTATTATTGCAGTCATGATCGGTATGCTGTTTGTACAACCCATCATCGGCTGGCTCAGTGATAAATTCGGTCGCCGCCCGTTTATTTTTATTGGTAGCTTCGCTCTGATTTTGTTTGCATATCCTGCATTTGTTTTGTTGGACAGTCGTGTAACTTACCAGATTTTCTTAGGTTTATTAATTCTTGCCCTAAGTCTTAATATGTTTGTCGGAGTTATGGCTTCTACCCTCCCTGCACTATTTCCAACAGAGATTCGTTATAGTGCATTAGGAATTGCATTTAACTTTTCTGTGGTGATTGCAGGTTTAACACCAACCATTACTGCAACACTGGTTGAAACAACACAGAATTTGATGATACCTGCATATTATTTAATGGTCTGTGGCGTATTTGGTCTGATCACTGCGATTTATCTCAAAGAAACAGCAAATAAACCTCTGGTTGGCGGTATTCCCATGGCAACCAATGAAGAGGAAGCCGTTGAGTTACTTGAAGAATATCATGAAAATCTGGAACAAAAGATTGAAAATATCGACCAGAAAATTGAAGAACTTCAGGAAAAACGCCAGAAATTGGCCGATCAGCATCCCGATATTCAATAAATTAAATTGATGAAAAAGAGCAACGATTGTTGCTCTTTTTTGTTTTTATTATGTACAGAATCAGGTCAAATCACTTCAACCACGATTTTCCCTACGTGATCACCGACATCCATCGCTTTATGGGCTTCCACGATGTCATCAAATTTAAAGGTTTTAAAAATCATCGGTAAGCATTGTCCTTTTTCAAGTAAAGGCCATACATGCTGATGTAGATCTGCTGAAATTTCAGCTTTTTCCTGTGTGTTTCGGGCGCGCATCGTAGAACCAGTAATAGTTAAACGCTTCATCATGATTGGACCAAGTTTTACTTCTTTGGCTTTTGCTCCACCTAAAAATGCAATATAAACCAGACGTCCATCTTTACGAAGCAAACTTAAATTACGCTCCAGATATGGGGCACCTACAATATCCAGAACAATATCAACACCGTTATTATCTGTCTTTTCATTAATATAAGCTTCAAAATCCTGAGTCTTATAATTTATCGCATCAGTTAAATTGGAAATTGCCTGAACTTTATCATCAGAACCAACTGTCGCAAATGTTCTGATTCCAAAAGCATTACATAACATTAGTGCTGTAGTGCCAATACCGCTAGTACCACCATGAATCAATGCCGTTTCACCCTGTTTAGCCTTACCCATTTGGAACACATTTGCCCAAACTGTAAAGAAGGTTTCAGGAATTGCCGCTGCCTCTGCAAAACTTACTCCCTTTGGAATAAACAGCGTTTGTGGCTCTGGAACGACGCAATACTCAGCATAACCACCACCATTCGTCAATCCACAAACCTTATCCCCCACTTTATATCGGGTAACATCAGAACCTATCGCAGCAACTTCACCAGCGACTTCAAGCCCTGGTACTGGAGTAACACCTGGTGGCATCGGATAAAGCCCTTGACGCTGTAAAATATCTGGCCGGTTAATCCCAAAAGCATGTACTTTAACCAAGACTTCATCTGCTTTAGGTGCAGGTATTTGAGTTTCTTCATATATTAAGTTTTCAGGACCACCCGCTTCCTTGATAATCACCTGCTTCATCGTACCTTGAGCTGACATGCTAAACCCTGCCTTTATTTCATTGTTAAGATTTTACTCTATTTGAACATAAAGCTTGACCAAGATGAAGAATAGTGGACTTATGTATAAATCAGTTTTATGCTTATTTTGATAAAAAAATTAAATTTAAATAACTCAATTTGGGGAGTTTGTGATGAGTGACAATTTTGTACATGATTTTCTTTTTGAAAATGATACTGATCTTTTTTTATCCTGTCCTAAAGATGAATGTCATGGCAAACTAAAACTGGTGCAACGATCTATTGAAGTCATGACCTATCAATGTGATTACTGCAAACAACAATTTAAAAAAGTCTTGGGTGAGTTTAATAATTTTGAGACTTGATAACTTTTCTAATCAAACCTATTGTCGTCCTAATGCCAGCGAATCAAAAATTAGCTGGCATTTTTATTTTTCAACCTGTTAGATATAGAATCACACCATGACTAAAATAATTGATTGATTTTAAATAAATAGTAAAAAATAGACATCATTCATGATGGATAGCAGTCATCAGCTCCAAACATTTTTATAGTCATAATCCCTTAAAAAATAATGATTAATATCGAAACAATACAACAACGGTTTCACATTTATAAATACGGCTAAAATATCGAAAACTTACCAATTAAAAAAACGAGTTAATGGATGAATATAAAATATGAAAGGTCTTTCTATATTGCACTATTTGTTCTCCTATGGGGAAGTGCTGCAATCTTTACAAAATGGGGACTACAGCATGGTTCAACGATCCCTTTTTTATTTTTTAGGTTTCTCATCGCTACCATTCTGATTTTAATTTTTTGTGTATTCTCGAAGCAAAAATTCTTGCCACAAAATACCTCTTTTAAATATGTTGCTTTAACAGGAATATTTCTGATCACTGGGTATACACTGTTTTATTTCCTGTCCTTGGAATTTGGTATTTCCCCTGGGTTACTTGCAACTATCTTGGCTTTACAACCCATTTTAACGTTTTTTATTACAGAGAAAAGTTATTCTGCTGTTAAGTTCACAGGCTTAATTTTAAGTTTCATTGGTATTATTTTTCTGGTTTACAACAATATCTTTGTGAACAAACTCTCATTACTTGCGACTATTTCGTCTATTCTATGCCTGACCTGTATTACTATTGGTGTAATTTTACAGCGGAAAATTGCAGAAAAACCTTGGCAAGTACTCCCTTTACAGTATTCCTTATCTTTGATTTTTATTTTATTAATTATTCCATTTCAGTCTTTTGATTTTGAAATGAATTATGCTTTCTGGATTCCAGTTTTATGGCAAGGTGTCATAATATCGGTATTTGCCCAATTGATATTCTATAAGCTCTTACAATCTGGAAATCTGGTCAATACCACGAGCTTATTTTATTTAGTTCCATTGGTCACACTGATTCTGGACTATATCATTTTCAGAACTCAGTTACATCTTTTTGATTATGCTGGAATCGTAGCAATATTAACCGGTGTTTATTTGGTTTATAGGAAAGCTAAAAACTCATAACAAAAAAACCCGCCTGATGGGCGGGTTAATTCATTAGTCCAATCTTA
Organism: Acinetobacter stercoris; assembly: GCF_900323515.1. GTDB lineage: Bacteria > Pseudomonadota > Gammaproteobacteria > Pseudomonadales > Moraxellaceae > Acinetobacter > Acinetobacter stercoris. The sequence goes on from NZ_OOGT01000166.1 coordinate 5,400, forward strand.
TAATCGAACTAATTTGACAACTTGCTCTGCAAGTTCTTCAACATTTTCTGTCAAGAAACTTACGTCAGTTCCTTGTTCTAACGTGGTCAACACAACTATACCTGTTTCACGTACAAGTGCTACTTGCTCAGTGCTTAAACCAGCTTTTGCAATCGCAACAATACCCTGCTGGATCAATAAGCTTTCAATTTTTTGAGCTTGTTCAATTGCAACACTCGATACTTGAACCGCCGCTGGTTTTTGTCCTAAGCGTGCCGCACGATCTTCCGCAGTGACAGGAGTACTATCAGCAGTCCATTCTATGGCTGCTTCAACCATACCAGCACCGACAGTAACATTACTTAAACGGTCAATAAAGATAAATGAACCTGTATAGCGGCTATCTTGATAACGATCAAATACAACTGGTGCATCAAACTCGACTACAACATTAGCAATCGCATTGAGATCAAGTTGCTCAACATGCATATGCTCAAGTGTGTTGACATTGGTACGGTAGTTGATTTTAGTGACTTTCGCAGGAATGGTCTGGGTGCCAATCTTGATATTATATAACTTACCAACAACCAGAGGATGGTCATTCATCCATACAACAGAAGCATCTACACGACGTGAAATAAGAGGTTGTTCACCTGCTTTCACCAGCATGTTACCACGTGAGATATCAATCTCGTCATTTAATGTCAACGTAACTGCCTGACCCGCAATCGCATGATCAAGATTCCCATCATAGGTTACGATTTCTTTAACTGTAGACTTTTTACCTGATGGTAATGCGATGATCTCATCACCAACACGAACTTCACCTAATGCTATCGTGCCTGCAAAACCACGAAAATCAAGGTTAGGACGGTTTACATATTGAACAGGAAAACGGAATTCATGCTTACTGGTATCACGTGTAATTTCTACGGTTTCCAAGATATTCATCAAGGTTTTACCGTTGTACCAAGGCGTATTGCTTGATTTGTTTACAACGTTATCACCATTTAATGCTGAAATCGGCACGAACAGAATATTTTCAGGACGACGATCACCAAGCTGGCTCACAAAATTGTCATATTCAGCTTGAATTTCATTGAAACGAGTTTCAGAAAATTCAACCAAGTCCATTTTGTTAATCGCAACCACGATATTACGGATACCTAAAAGGCTTGCAATGAATGTATGACGACGTGTTTGTGTTTGCACACCATAGCGTGCATCAATCAAGATAATCGCAAGATCCGCAGTAGACGCACCAGTTGCCATGTTTCGCGTATATTGCTCATGTCCTGGAGTATCTGCAATGATAAACTTACGTTTTTCAGTAGAAAAATAACGATAAGCCACATCGATGGTAATCCCTTGCTCACGTTCAGCTTGCAAGCCATCAACAAGTAGTGCCAAGTCAGGTGCATCACCTGTAGTTCCTACTTTTTTAGAATCACGGGTTACTGCCTGTAATTGATCTTCATAAATCAATTTTGAATCATATAGTAAACGACCGATCAGGGTACTTTTGCCATCATCCACATTACCACAAGTCAAAAAACGCAAAAGGTCTTTTTGTTCATGTTGTTTTAAATATGCCAAGATATCTTGGCTAATCAATTCTGATTGATGAGACATTGCTCACAGCTCCACAAATTCTTTTGAAATCATATTCTTTAAATCCGCCTTTGATTAAGGAAAGCTTTACTCCGTTTTAATCAAAGGATTCGCCCCTGTTTCATAAAAGACAGGGTTAAGCGGTGATTTTAGAAATAACCTTCTTGCTTTTTCTTTTCCATCGAACCAGCTTCATCATGGTCAATCATACGACCTTGACGTTCTGAACTTGTGGCCAAAAGCATCTCCTGAATAATTTCAGGTAAGGTACTTGCAGTTGACTCAACTGCACCTGTTAATGGATAACAGCCCAATGTACGGAAACGTACAGATTTCATTTGTGGAACTTCGCCCTCATGTAAACGCATACGCTCATCATCAACCATGATCAGTGTACCGCTACGCTCTACCACAGGACGCTCAGCAGCATAATAAAGAGGAACTATAGGAATTTGCTCAAGGAAAATATATTGCCAGATATCGAGCTCAGTCCAGTTTGATAGTGGAAATACACGAATACTTTCACCTTTATTCACTTTACCGTTGTAAAGATTCCAGAGTTCTGGACGCTGGTTTTTCGGATCCCAGCGATGTTTTGAATCACGGAATGAATAAACGCGTTCTTTTGCACGTGATTTTTCTTCATCACGGCGTGCACCACCAAAAGCAGCGTCGAACTGGTACTTATCTAAAGCCTGTTTTAAGCCTTGAGTTTTCATAATATCGGTATATTTTGAACTACCATAATCAAATGGATTTACATTCGCATCAACACCTTCTTTATTTTGATGGACAATAATATCCAGATCATAGTTCTTCGCCATTTCATCGCGGAACTTGATCATGTCCTTAAATTTCCAGCCTGTATCAACATGCAGTAATGGGAATGGGAGTTTTGCAGGATAGAATGCTTTCATAGCAAGATGTAGCATGACCGCTGAATCTTTACCGATAGAATACAACATGACCGGATTTTCAAATTCGGCAGCTACTTCACGAATGATATGAATACTCTCAGCTTCAAGCTGTTTAAGATGAGTAAGTCTTTCCTCAGTTATTGACATCGACAACACCGGCTATTAAAAATGAGTGCTTATTACACATATGAGAATATTTATTCATTATAGTGATTTAAAAGTCGATTCTTTTGCTCGATTTTTTATATTCATATTCCAAAATCTCATAAACAAATCAAAATTGGAGATAAGATGAGCATTAAAATCATTCCGTTATCAGATATTTCTTTTGATCAATGGCATCCTCTATGGCAAAGCTACTTAACATTTTATAAATCAAGCTTGAGTGAAGAACAAATAAGTTTATCTTGGAAGCGAATCACAAATCCTGCACAAAAGGATATGTTCGGTTTCGCTATAAAAATAAATGAAAATATCGTGGGATTTGTCCACCTTATTTCGCATATGAGCATGTGGACTGAGAAACCATATTGTTATTTGCAAGACCTTTTTATAGATGAAAATTATAGAAATCAGGGCTTAGCTTGCAAACTGATCGAACATACCTATCAGGTCTGTAAAGGTGGCTTTGATCGTGTGTACTGGCTGACGCAAGCGGATAATCATACTGCCCAGTTGTTATATGATCGTATCGCAGATAAAACAGGATTTATCCAATATAAGCATAGCCTGATTTAAAAATATTAAGACAGACTATAAAGTCATTCCAAACAAGAAATGACTTTAGCTGATAATCTGTTAAATGATCTTTACATCGTTGGTTGTGGAATCGGAGTGCTTTTTGGAATGAGTACTACTTTGCCATTAACCTGACATTTGCCACGGATTCCCCATTTTGTAATTGTACCATGTTCAACCAAAAATTTTCTCTCGCAAAAGAAATCTGACATACCAACACTATATTCATAATTATATGAAATCACCCTATTTCCATTAGATAAAGTATAACTATTTCTTGGTGGTCCCCATTTCGAAACCAGCTCCTGCTCACTGGCTCCTACCCAAGCTGCAACTATATCATTCATTGTTTCAGCCCTCTGTCCCCCTATCGCATTCACGGCATCTCCAAGAGGTGATGCTGCACAAGATACTAAAAAAGGAGTTAAGAACAATAAAATAAATATTCTTTTCATACAATTACTCGTTTATGTTTCTAATTTTATATTTAGTCTCTTACAACATAAGATTTTAAAAAATATAAAATCAATCAAATATAAGAACGCATGTAAACAACTAGATATAAAAAACTATCTAATAA
>NZ_OOGT01000270.1 GCF_900323515.1 Acinetobacter stercoris
GTTAATACTAATAAAATTTTTCACAAAAAAGACAAGAAAATACTTATACACATTTTGTAATAATTTTTTTTAAAAAATTCTGTATTTCCGACCAAAACTCATCTGTGCAAACAAAAAAAGCTGATTATTCATCAGCTTTTTGTGTGAAATTTACAGTTTATCAAGCAGCTCTAATTTCAAAATCGTGGGTGATCTCAACTCCCCCATCCGATAACATTTTGCTTGCAGAACAATACTTTTCTGCAGAAAGTTCGACAGCCTTAGCCACCTGCTTTTCTTTAACATCATGACCAGTTACAACAAAATGTAAATGAATTTTTGTGAATACTGCAGGAATTGTATCCGCCCTTTCAGCCTTTGCCTCACATACAACATCTGTCACATCTTGCCTAGATTTCTTTAATATAGTCACAATATCAAACGAGGCACACCCACCAAGTCCCATTAATATAAGTTCCATGGGACGTGGTCCACGGTTTTCACCCCCATATTCAGAGGAACCATCCATTATTACCTGATGACCACTTTCAGACTTTGCCTCAAAAGCAACATTCTCTAGCCATTGAACACTTGTTTGCATTGCAACTACCTAAAAAAAACTATAAATTACATATTAGCTGTAACACTAGCATAAATCGAGTTGAGAAGGAATTTCATCTCTGTGCTTCTGCGTGACAATTTTATTTAGATCTTTGATCTATTATTCATCCAAATTCGGAATTAATTAGCATGGTTTCTAATTTTTCACATTTAAGTACAGATGCTTTGTCTCCAGGTCAACTCCCTGAATCAGTCAAAGCTTTATTGAAACGTGCTTACATCAATCGTTTCCCAAAAAGAACAACGATTATTGATGCAGGTAGTGAGTCAAAATCTCTATACTTAATTTTAAAAGGTTCGGTTTCAATTATTTTACGCGAAGATGATGAGCGTGAAATTGTTGTTGCTTATTTGAATCCTGGGGACTTTTTTGGGGAAATGGGTTTGTTCGAACCAAACCCTCAACGCACTGCTGAAGTTCGTACACGAGATACATGTGAAATTGCCGAAATTTCATATGACAATTTCCATGAGCTTAGCAAACAGTATCCAGATTTGAGTTATGCTGTTTTCGCGCAACTTGTTCGTCGCTTAAAAAATACAACCCGTAAAGTTACTGATCTGGCGTTTATTGATGTTTCCGGTCGTATTGCCCGTTGTTTAATTGACTTATCAACTCAACCTGAAGCAATGATTTTACCTAATGGTCGCCAAATCCGTATTACGCGTCAAGAAATTGGACGTATTGTTGGCTGTTCACGTGAAATGGTTGGTCGTGTTCTAAAAACACTCGAAGAACAAGGCATGATCGAAACAGATGGTAAAGCCATTCTTATTTTCGACTCCTCTCTTGATGAATCATCTCTTGATAGTGATGATGACGATTATGATGACGAAGATTAATCTCTGATTCCCCCTCAAAAAAGCAAATCCAAGGATTTGCTTTTTTTATATCTAACATATGATTTATTTACATCATTATAAATATATTGCCTTTCCGACATTAACTTTTATCGGTTAATGTAGTTTAAGCCTACAATTTTCAGCGAATATAAAATATAAGGAATATACCTATGAATTTTAAACCACTTGGTCAAACTGGCATCGAAGTTCCAGAAATCTGCCTTGGGACGATGACATTTGGAGAGCAGAATAATCAGAATGAGGCATTTCAACAACTCAGCTATTCGTTAGATCAGGGTTTATATTTTTGGGATACAGCTGAAATGTATCCAGTTCCTCCTAAACCAGAAACACAAGGCGCAACCGAAAGTATTATAGGTCACTGGATTGCAAAATATGGTGCTCGTGACAAGCTCTTCCTTGCTTCTAAAATTGCCGGACCACAACAAGGAGGAAGTCATATCCGTGACGGCTATACACGCTTTGTCGAAAGTGAGATTGCGAGTGCCCTTGATGGCTCTTTAAAACGCTTGCAGACAGACTATATTGATCTATACCAATTGCACTGGCCTCAACGAGCAACCAATTTTTTTGGGCAACTCGGTTATAACAATCAGCATGCTCAAGAGCATGAAATTACTCCTCTGGAAGAGACTCTTTTAGCACTTCATAAAGAAGTACAAAAAGGACGCATTCGGTACATTGGACTTTCCAATGAAACACCTTGGGGAACGATGAAGTTTTTACAAATTGCTGAAAAATTAGGTTTAGAAAAAATTGTTTCTGTACAAAATCCATATAATTTGCTTAATCGCACTTATGAGATCGGGATGGCAGAGATAGCAAAACATGAAAATATTGGTCTACTCGCTTATTCACCTTTAGCCTTCGGCTATTTGACCGGTAAGTTTCGACATGGCGCCAAACCAGCTAATGCAAGAATAACTTTGTTTTCGCGCTTTAATCGCTATACCAATCCGCAAAGTGAATGGGCAACTGAACAATATGCTCTACTTGCAGAGAAACATGGAATCACACTCACTCAACTCGCATTAGCTTTTATCAAACAACAGTTTTTTGTCACGAGTACAATTATTGGAGCGACAAATATGCAGCAGTTGAAAGAAAATATTGATGCTTTTAATCTTGATCTGTCGGAAGATATATTGAAAGGCATTGATGATATTCATCGGCAACAATCAAATCCAGCTCCTTAAAATAAAAAAACCAGCTGATTAACAGCTGGTTTTTTTAATATGATTTATTTTCTTGAATTATAAACCTGCATAGCTGCTGGCAGGTTCTTTCTCATTGCTTCGATACGTGATGAATCTGTAGGGTGAGTAGATAACAATGCTGACCCTTTCGCACCACCTAATTTACCCATTTTTTCCCAAAGTGTAATTGCAGCTTGAGGATTATAACCAGCACGAGCCATTAGCATCAAACCACCATAATCTGCACGATTTTCCAAATTACGGGAATAGGGTAAACCAACACCAATCTGGCTACCCAAATCCAGTGCAGCACCACCTAGCCCACCACCAGCACTACCAACATAGGATTTCCCTATGCCTACTGCCAAATTAGTCAATGCTTGAGCACCTAGCTTTTGTTTAGAATGTTCCTCCAAAGCATGAGTCATTTCGTGCCCCATAACAGCTGCAATCTCATCATCTGTCAGGTTCAGCTTATTAACAATGCCCGTATAAAACACAACTTTTCCACCTGGAGCAACATAGGCATTAACTGTATCCGATTTTAAAACAGCAAGTTGCCATGTAAATTTTTGCCCGGTCTGATTCATTTGATCTGCATATGGAGTCATTCGCTTAAATACATTATTAATTTTGCGATAAGTGCTTGAACTTGTATCTAAGGTCTTGTTTGCTTGTGCTTCTTGTACTGTTTTGTTGAAACCTTGTGCTGCACTTAAATTGAGCGTTGCAGAATCTGCACCTGCCATATCAGCGATCGTTGTACAACCCGAAAAACTCAGGATGCTAGCAACACATGCACCCAATAAGAGACTCTTTTTCATGTTATTGCTCCAAAAAACAATTTGAAAAATAAAATTTTTGAAAATTATATAAAAATTTGAGCGTTTTTAAACACTTTTATCAAAAATATAAAACAAATGATTTATATTAGTTCAAAATAATATAGCAACCAATAAATCAAGCAAAGTACATTTAACACTAAATAAGCAATTGATAACGGCTTCACCTTGTCTTCAATCGTTATACTATTACGCTTAACCAATAAAAAAGTATTTTGAATCAATATTAAAGGAACTAGAATACAGGCTGTCAAAACTGTCAAACTTATAAATGCAGTCAGTAAAAGCTCCTGATCTTGAGTTTGCCCTGCGATTAACCACATGGCTATAGTCGGACATCCTCCTACTGCAAATAAAAAAGAATAAATCAAAGTTTTAGATATATTGGGTTGTAGCTTCATCCTGAAAATAATTCTCACTAAATTACAGTTTGTTGTATGATTTCTTGACAACTTTATATAGTCAACTTTAGTCGATCTCGTTAAATTTTCCAACTTTTTCAAGCTAAATTTCACACGTATTGGATAGATTTTTTTATTTTATTTACAGCCATCCATATAAATATCTTTTTAAAGTCTAATATTA
>NZ_OOGT01000134.1 GCF_900323515.1 Acinetobacter stercoris
GTTTTATAAAAGAATTGAGCCAATCACAGTAACATGTCGGAAATAATGAAACTGTTTTATTTCATAGTGAAATCTGAAACGACTGAGTCAGATAGTTCATAGAGAAAAGTCGATAGAAATAATTTCGCTTAAGCATAATGAATAAAAAATGCCAGTCGCACTCTAAACTGACTGGCATCATTTAATCATAAATATGTTATATCAATTAAATACTATCGTTCACGTAAAGCTTCTTTTGCCTTATTAAATGGTTTTAACAGATATTCAAGAACAGTTTTAGAGCCGGTCTGGATATCAACAGTCGCCACCATACCTGGGGTTATTGCAAACTCTTTACCAGCTTTATTTCTCAATTTATTTGAGTTTGTACGAATATAAACACGATAATAGAATTGGTCTTGCTTCACCTCATCTCGTAAAGTGTCTGGAGAAATAATTTTAACCTTACCGTCCAAACCACCATAGATTGAATAATCATAAGCTGTAATTTTTACAAGAGCAGACTGGCCAGGATGAATAAAAGCGATATCTCGAGGAGATATACGCGCTTCAATCAATAACTGGTCTTCGAGAGGAACTAGTGTCATCAATTTACCATTCTGTGGAATCACGCCACCCAAAGTCATTACGTCAATTTCTTTGACCACACCGCGAACTGGTGCCTTGAATACTGTACGACTTAAGGTATCTGAACGGCCTTTAACCACTTGTTGTTGTTGCTCAATATCCGTACTTGCTTTCGCCAGCTCTTCACGTGCCTGCACATAGTATTTACTGCGTGCATCGTTAATCTGATTCCGTAAATCATTCGCCTGACGTTTTAAGCGCAATACTTCAACTTCACTCGCAGCACCTTTAGCGACTAAAGGTTCGGTCATTCTTAACTCTTGTTCAACCAAGGATAACGCTGCCTGTAAACCTGTTACCGTTTCTTGCAAGTTAGCTTTTCTCGTATTATAGAGCTGTGTCTGCTCTTGTAACAGTTTTGGTTCCGCTTTTACTGAATCGGGAAAATCAAGTGGTGTACCATTCACTTCAGCGCGTAAACGTGCCGCTGTAGCTTGAGCTGAAACCAATAAAGACTCAGACTCGCCAACATTGGAAGCAAAACGTGTTGGGTCTAACTGTGCAAGAACTTGCCCCTTTTGTACAATATCACCTTCCTTAACGTTCAGTTTTGTCAGGATACCACCCTCCAAAGACTGGATGATTTGCTCCTTAGATGAAGGGACAACTTTTCCTGTTCCTGTTGATACTTCTTCAAGCTTGAAACAATATGCCCAGATGATAAAAACCAGTAAACCAATCCCGATAATCCACACCATAAATGTCGCTTTAGGTAATGGCGGTTCTCTATGCGAAATATTCAGAGTGCGATTTTGTTTTTTTCCTGTTTCACTCATGAGTTATCTCCTGAAACATGTTGCACTTGCTGTGGTTGTGAATTATTCAGGATCTGATCTCTTGGACCATCCATAACAATTCGCCCTTCATTTACCACAATAATGCGATCAACCAACTCTAAAACTGCACGACGGTGGGTTGCCACGACAAGAGTACGATGTGCTAACCAGGTTTTTAAATGATCAATTAACTGTTTTTCAGAGACATCATCGATTGAAGCTGTCGGCTCATCAAGCAATAAAATATTGGGTTTGCAAATCAGTAATCTGGTTAACAATAAAGCTTGTCTTTGCCCCCCAGAGAATCCTACTCCCCCCTCCAGAATCACATGATCCAGACCTTCTTTTTTCTCTTGTACAAAAGTTATTGCCCCAGTGATTTGTAAAGCTTTTAATAATTCGTCATCTGATGCCGTTGGTGCACCTAAAGTTAAATTTTCACGAATTGTTCCAAAAAACAGATGGGCATTTTGGTTAAGCAAGTTCATGTCACGTCTTACATCAGATGGATCGAGCAATTTCAAGTCAACACCATCCAATTTGACTTTTCCTTGTACCGGCTCCTGCATACCAGCCAGTAATTGTAATAGTGTTGATTTACCAGCACCATTTCTTCCCAGAATCGCAATCTTTTCACCTGGTTGAATAACCAGTTTAGAAATTCCAAGTGTGAGTTTAGGATCTTCTTCTGAATATTTAAAACCCACACCTTCCAATTCATAATGTCCTGCAAGCACAGTACGGTGAATGAGCTGGGAACGTTCAGGTTGGTCAACTGGACGCTTCATAAGCTCATCCAGACCTTGTTTAGCAGTTTTCGCTTGCTGTAATTTACCTAATATTCCAGCGACTTGTGCAATAGGTGCAAGCATACGTGATGATAAAATAGAACATGCAACTAGAGCACCTGTTGTCATATCACCTTTCATCACTAAAAAGCATCCCACAAGAACTACGATTGCAAAAGTCAACCCTTGAACCTGTTGTGTCCAAGACATTACAAAACTAACAATTTTCCGTTGTTTCATGCTTATTGTTGCTGAAACCTCATTCATATGATTCCACTGATTTTGAAATCTGGATTCTGCTCGCAACAACTTAATATCTTCTATACCTTGTACTGCTTCTACCAAAATAGCATTTCGGATAGAAGATTCACGCATGCCTTCTTGTGCCAGTTTTGCCAAAGGTTTTTGTGCAAGAATTCCAGGAATAATCATAATTGGAATAATGATCAGCATAATCCAGAATAAGTTTCCAGAAATCAGAGCAAAGATAGCAAGGAATAATAAGAAGAACGGAAAATCTGCTATCGCACTGATCGTTGTGGAGGTAACTAATTCACGGACACCTTCTAGCTCTCGAATCTGGGAAATGAAAGTCCCTGTCGATTTTGAGCGAGCAGCATTTTTGATTCGCAAAGCATGACCAAAAACTCGATCAGATACTCTTAAATCTGCGCGCTTACCGACCATATCCGAAATATATGTCCTAGCTAGACGTAGTGAGAACTCAAATATTGCAGCAATACAGACCCCGCTAAATAATACCCATAAAGTAGGAATCGACTGTGATGGAACGACACGATCGTACACATTCATGGAAAATACAATAGTTGCCAGAGCTAAAACATTTGCCATAAGTGAAGCAAACATAATATCCACGTAACGTTTCCAATCGCTCAGTACAATCGACCAAAACCAGTTTTCTTCATATGGTTTGATATATTCATCTACACGTGCATCAGGAATAGACGTTTCAGGTCTAAGAATGTATGCAACATCTACAACATCGAGCAAAGTCTCAGCAGTAAAACTTTGCGCTAAACCTTGATCACCACTCAACTGAACACTGACATTTCCTTCCGTATCAGCCTTATCAATTACACCGACCTGCCCATCTTTAAAACCAATCAAGACAGGAAGTCGCCATGGGTTGAGCATATCCACACTAAAATCAGATTTTCGGATACTCAAACCAATCTGACGGGTAATCACCACCAAAGCATCATCGATGGTCTGGTTTTTGTTCCAATTCAGTTCTAGACGTATTCTTTCTTCTGAAGGTTCAATACGATAGTGTTTTGCAACCGTTAAAACAGCCTGCAACCATGGTAAATAATTTATTGTTGTATTCATGGCTGTATTTCTACCCCCTGAATTGAAAGGTTATTAAGCTTATACACATCACGGGTTTTCCCTGTTGCAGCAATGTACTGCACTAAATTGTCATAAATATCGTATCGGATACTTTCGATTTGCTGATTTGCACTGTGGATAGCTTGCTCTGCATTAAGCAGATCAACGACAGTTCGAGTCCCTAATTTATATTGCTCTTGGTAGAGTTCTTTCGTCCTCACAGTTGTTGCTTGTTGTGCAATCAATACCTGCATTTGGCGTTGTTTATTTTCAACATTTTCCCTAGTTGCACGGATTTGGTTCAATACATCCAGATATACACTATTTACCTGAGACTTCGCGGCTTCCTCTGCATAACTTGCAGCTTTAGTTTGTGCAGCAGTCGCCCCTCCTTGATAGAAATTACTCGTCGCCTGAAGCATAACGGAACTATAAAAACCATCATCTTTACTATTATTCTGGTTAATTCCGTTGATTGCCTGACTGAGTGAGCCTGTCAAATTAAGCGTTGGATATTTACTGAGTTGAACCTGTTTTTTTTGATAGCTGGCAACATCTACTTGAGCTTTTGCTTCCATCATTCTAGGAATTTTATTAAATTCAGGATCCGAATAAATCTCTGAACTTTGGACTAATGACTCAGGAATCTCCCAACTATTATTTACAACATCCATCCCCAATAAGGTTCTCAATCTTTCCTGATATACACGAAGTTGTGTTTGCTGGGCAATTAAGTTAGAACGAGCAGCTTCAAGATATGACTGTGCCTGAACAGGGTCGGCCTGACTGCTAATTCCAGCTTTGGCTCGTAAATTTGCGATTTCAGAGATTCGGCCAATGCCATCGATCTGTTCTTGAGCAATTCGACAAATTTCCTGATACCGTTTTATATTGACGATTGAACTAGCTACCTGGACAGCAATATCATCTACATTTACCAATACATTTGCTTGTGCTGCAAGTAACTTGGCTTCCTGAACATTTACGCTGCTTTTAACCTTACCAAAGTCATATATCATCTGGGTCGCATCAATACTATAAAGCTGCTGTCCACGACCCGCTGTCGTTGTTGTATTGGAATTGGTCAGGCTTCCTGTTCTGACGCCACCTGATATCTGTGGATAGTAACCTGCTTTTGCAACATCAATACTTGCATTCTGTGAAGCTAATGAAGCAATACTTTGAGTAATTGACGGATGCCGTTGAACAGCTAGGCTAATTGCATCAAAAAAGCTCAACTGTGCAGTTTGATAAGGGCGGACAACATTTTTTAATGATGATGCCTTAGAACGTGCTGCTGTTTTTGTTCGAGGAGTTATAGATGGTAATTCTTTTACGAAATCACCATTATAGTTAAAATTACTCAACTCATTAAGCTGAACTTTCCTATAGTTTTCATTTGATTGTGGAGCAATAAGTTTCCGCAAGCCATTTTTCACAGATTGCAGACCTGAAGTCTTCCCTGAACTGTTCGACTCTGTGTTTTCTATAGATGAACTCGTTTTTTTGAGTTTCCTTTCCTTCTTCGTCTGAGGATCAGAACTTACTTTCTTTTCATTTACGTTATCAATAGAAGTATCCGTAACGTCAACAGTGCTACCACTATCCGTTGCAGTAGGCATATTACTTACATTTGTAGCTGAGCCATCAGGCTGCCCATGAATGTAATAAACACCTAACCCCTTTTTTGAATCAACAGCGTAAGTACTAGATATAGGAATCGCGAGCATCAACAGACAAAGTTGCAATCTCGACATCCTAAAAATTATTTTATTTTTAGCCACAAGACGTCTCTATACTAAGATCGTTATTTAAACTACATTGCTCAAATAAGCAGGTGCTATTTTACATATTATTTTTAAAAATAAAGATAAATATTTGCTAAATAAACAGAAAAAATCAAAATTGTTTGAAGTGATAAAATATTTTTCGTTTTTTATGACACCACTTCAAACTTTTTAATTAGAGTGTGAAATCAGACAACAAAATCCTCACCCAAGTATACTTCTCTTACAGTTTCATTTGCCAGTACCTCACTCGGCGTACCTTCTGCGATAACTGAACCTTCACTTACAATATATGCATGTTCACAAATTGCTAAGGTTTCACGAACATTGTGGTCTGTAATCAGAACACCGATACCCCGGCTTTTCAAATTACGGATAATATCCTTGATATCACCGACAGAAATCGGATCTACACCTGCAAATGGCTCATCCAATAACATAAATTTAGGATCTGCAGCTAAAGCACGTGCAATTTCAGCACGACGGCGTTCACCACCAGATACACTCATGCCAAGCGAATCTTTAATATGAGTAATTTTAAAATCTTCAAGCAGTTCGTTTAAACGTTGTTGTCTTTGTTGTTTGTTTAAATCTTTACGCGTTTCCAGAATTGCCATAATATTTTCAGAAATAGTCAGCTTTCTAAAAATCGATGCTTCCTGCGGCAAATAGCCGATTCCCTTTCGTGCCCGTTCATGCATTGCCAAGTCTGAAATATCCAGATCATCAAGATGGATTTCACCTTTATCCATTCGTACCAAGCCGACAACCATATAGAAACTGGTAGTTTTACCTGCACCGTTGGGTCCTAACAAACCTACAATTTGACCACTTTGCATGGTGAATGAAACATCCTTGACCACCCAGCGTTTACTATAATTTTTTGCCAGATGCTTAATGCATAATGTTTGTGATTTCAATGACTGTTCCATTAATCACGCGCTCCCGGGAATGATTTTGAGCTTGATGGTGGAATAATGATTTGAACACGTCCTTTTGGTGAAGCTGATGAGCTGTCTGAACTGCTACTCACACCACCATTTGCTTCAATATCACCTTTGTTCATACTATATCGTAACGTACCGCTACGAATACTTGCACCATCCTGATTAAGATACGCATTTCCAATAAGGTTAATAATACCCGTTTCAGCATTGTAAACAATTTTCGAAGCCTCTCCACGAGCAATACCTTTTTTGGCATCAAGCTGTTGCTGGAACTTTGCAGGAGAACCTGTCGCTGTTACTGTACTAATTTCTCTATTTTTATTCAGCTGGGCAACTATATTGGCAGCCTGTAATTTCATGGTGCCCTGCTCAATCACAACATTACCTGAATAGGTCGTTATGCCCGTTTTATCATTATATGTTGCCCTATCAGCGACTAGAGAAATCGGTTGGCGGCGATCAGATTCCAAAGCAAAAGTGTTTACCGAAGCACTAAGTAAACATGCTGCAATAAGTGCAGGTGCAAGGAAAGTTTTTGAGATTGAAGTTTGTTTAACGTGGTGCATACTTTCCTCGAATATTAAAAAATTCGTATTGACCTTCATTTAAATCAGCTTTAAGACCTTGACTGACAAACTCTGAATCTGGAGATGTAACATTAACCTGATGACTGGTTTCTAATTTTCTATCTTGAGGATAGGCAGTTAATTCATCTGTAGTAAGAACCATTTTGCCATTCTGCCCCAGTTTAGTTGCTTCAACCTGATCACTTAAAACAACTTTTTCATTGTCATTATAGCCTTGTGCTATTTTGGCAAAAAATGTTGAGTCAACCTGATCATTTTTATACATTGAAGCATTTAAATTTCGTAAGTTCGTTGACTTGTTTTTGAGATCCTGTTCCAAATGATCAACATCTGCGCGTACATGTAAATCACCTTTTTCATTGGTTTGTGTTAAATGGATATTTTCAGCTGAATACGTCATGTTTTGAGCTGATTGTACATCTAACTTTTTACCTTTTCCGCTGTAATAATAAATACCACCACTAATCGCAGCAATTACAACAGCAATGATGTATAAAGATTTAGTATCCATAAATGATGTTCAACAAACTCAATGTAAATACGGGATTTACTGATTAATGCGGGACTGCCAAATATTTTTCAAGTAACTCTTGGTAAACGCCTTTTGACATGAGTAGCATATCACAAACTTCTCGTACTGCACCGCGTCCACCCATCGCCTGGGTAACGAGATCAGCACGACGTCGTACTTCTACGTGCCCGTTTGGAACTGTTACTTTCATACCTGCAATAGCAAATGCAGATAAATCTGGCCAGTCATCCCCCATATACAAACAGTCCTCTGGAGACAGATTCAGTTTGGCACATGCTTCTTTGAGTGCTGTACCTTTATCTTCACGTCCCTGATAAACCAGATCTACACCCAGATCAGACATACGTTTTTCAACAATATTACTTTTCCGACCAGTGATGATAATGACTTTCAAACCTGCTTTCTGCACAAGTTTCATACCCAAACCATCACGAATATCAAAAGATTTTATTTCATCACCAGAGTTAGTAAGCGTTACAAAACCATCACTTAAAATTCCATCGACATCTAACACTAAAGCTTCAATATGACGAGCTTGCTCTAACAAAACATACGATGCCATGAATTAATTTACTCCCGCCTGGATCAGGTCATGCATTCCAATTACACCAATCACTTTATTTGCATCATCAACCACAACAAACTGCGTGATTTTCTTTTCGTTCATTTTTTCCAAAGCCTCAACAGCACGGGCTTCCTGAGAAATTGTGTATGGATTTTTAATCATAACCTGGGATACAGCTAAATTCACATCAAAACCTTGCTGTTTATCAATCAAACGACGTAAATCACCATCAGTAAAGATACCCAATAAATGATCATCAGCATCAACAACAGTCGTCATTCCCAAACGTTTATTGGATATCTCATATAAGACTTTATTCATTGGCGTATCAGGCGACACTTTAGGTAACTCATAACCTGTATGCATCAAATGTTTCACATGCAAAAGTAAACGTTTACCCAGTGCACCTGCAGGATGTGAACGGGCAAAATCATCTGAAGTAAATCCACGTGCTTCAAGGAGGGCAACAGCCAATGCATCACCTAAAGCCAGTGTCGCAGTTGTACTGGATGTCGGTGCCAAGCCAAGTGGGCAGGCTTCCTGAATTTCACCTAAAGTCAGTGCAACATCTGCATTTTGTGGCATTGGACCTCTGGTATCACCAGTAATAGTAATCAGGGGCACGCCAAGATGCTTGATCAGAGGCATCAACATCATGATCTCATCACTCTTCCCCGAGTTTGAAATAGCAATAAGAACATCACCACGAACCAGCATCCCCAGATCACCATGTCCAGCTTCACCCGGATGCATAAAGAAAGATGGGGTTCCCGTCGATGCAAATGTAGCAGCCATTTTACGACCGATATGCCCTGATTTACCCATGCCAGTGACAACCAAGCGACCTTTACATTGCAGAATGATTTCACATGCTTTTGTAAAACGCTCATCAATCTGTGTTGCTAAAACCTGTAATGCATGTTCTTCAACACGAATCGTTTCTAAAGCAACTTTTTGAAAATCAATCTGATTCGGCATATTTGCTGGATTCAAAATGGCTTACCTTAACTCTCAAAGAGTTTTTGAATATTTAGGAAATTATTTTCTCTATTTTAGCATATCTATGCAATGCACAAGTTTCTAAATGTATAACTTTTCACTCACTTAGAAAAAATAACGTTAGTGCTTTGTGAAATAAAATGCTTACGTTATGATGTTACATCCTATTCTTGAAGCGTTTATGAAGACCTATGCAACCTTTTGTTCTATATAACTCAGAGCAACGTAAAAAAGTTGAATTTGTGCCACGTAAAAAAGGACACATCGACATCTATGTTTGCGGTATGACCGTTTATGATTACTGTCATATTGGTCATGCACGAGTTATGGTTGCCTTTGACTTTATTATCCGCTTCCTTCGTAGCCAAGGCTGGAAAGTACGCTATATTCGTAATATCACGGATATTGATGATAAAATTATCAAACGTGCCAATGAAAATGCGGAATCTATTACTGCACTAACAGATCGTTTTATTCAGGCAATGAATGAAGATTCTGCTAGTCTTGGTTGTATAGAACCTGATGAAGCACCGCGTGCAACAGAATATATCGATCAAATGCAAAATATGATCGGCACGCTAGTCAATAAAGGCACAGCGTATCCTGCCGAAAATGGTGATGTTTATTTTGAAGTTGAAAAATTTGCAAAATATGGTCGTCTTTCAGGTCGTAAACTCGATGACATGCAAGCTGGCGCATCAGAACGTATTGATGTAGAAGTAGAAAAGAAACATCCTTTTGATTTTGTACTCTGGAAGCATGCCAAAGAAAATGAACCTTCATGGAAATCTCCTTGGGGCAATGGTCGTCCAGGCTGGCACATCGAATGTTCTGCAATGTCTACCTGCTGCTTGGGTAATCACTTTGATATTCATGGTGGAGGGTCTGATTTGTTATTCCCTCATCATGAAAATGAAATCGCACAAAGTGAGGCTGCTACTGGCGAACAATATGTGAACTATTGGATGCATGTCGGCTTCATTAATGTCGATGGTGAAAAAATGTCCAAGTCTTTGGGTAACTTTTTTACTATTCGTGACGTGATGGAAAAGTTCCATCCTGAAGTGATTCGCTACTTTATTGTTTCATCTCATTATAGAAGCCCTGTCAATTTTTCGGATACTGCACTAAAAGAAGCAAAAACTGCACTTTCTCGTTTCTATCATTCATTTAAAGCGTACAACCAAGTTTATGGAGATAAGCTGGTAGAAACTTTGGATGAAAATCTCGTTGAGCGTTTCAATTCTGCTATGCGAGATGACTTTAATACAGCGGAAGCTATTGCTGTATTGTTTGAAGTCAATAAGGAACTGAATCGTGCTGTAAAAGAAGAAAATGCTGCACAGGCTGGAATTTTCTATGCAACACTGCGTCATCTCACCAATATATTGGGGCTAGTTCAACATAACGTTGATGAGTTTTTAAAGTCTGATATTGGTCAGGAGGCTTTGGATTTATCTGAAGCCGAGATCGAAGAGCTTATTCAACAGCGTAAAGATGCTAAAAAAGACAAAGATTTCGCAAAAGCGGATGCAATTCGTCAATCTTTGCTTGATCAAGGTGTTGTTCTGGAAGATACACGTCAGGGTACTGTTTGGCGTCGTGCTGATTAAATCATCACTTGAGCACATAGAGAGTTGACACTTTGATGAAATTCTCTATAATGCACATCCATATTGCGGGAATAGCTCAGTTGGTAGAGCATAACCTTGCCAAGGTTGGGGTCGCGAGTTCGAGTCTCGTTTCCCGCTCCAAAATTTTAAAAGCCTTTATCAAATGATAAGGGCTTTTTTTTATAAATTGAAATAGTTTTAATTCCGCTAAATTAGGCTCAGCATTATTTAAAAATGCTTTGTATTACAATGCTACCGATATTAAAAAGATATACTCAAG
>NZ_OOGT01000147.1 GCF_900323515.1 Acinetobacter stercoris
ATCCACAATACTCTCTTATAGTGAGAATAAAAAAGGAATAATACACATAGTTATGTATTATTCTCGATCCAATTCTTAGGTAAAAATATTTTCAGTTTCTTAAATCGCTTTTATACCCAATCTAGCCTCAATATGGTCATAACACCATTGAAAAATAAATGTATAAACCAGAATACACATGGTCATACCAAAATCCAGAACCAACGCATGCCAAATCGTCATTTGCATCGCATATGCCACCATAGGTACTGTTGCCAATAACAGACCACCTTCAAATCCTACAGCATGTAATAGACGCACTGCTATCGTTCTTCTTAGCTTATATTTACGTTCAAATTTTTCAAAAAAATGGTTGAAAACCATATTCCAGAAAACAGATGTTACAGCCATGGCAACACCTAGTGTACCTGTGACTTCTAGTGGTACTTCAAAAATGAAACTTAAAGCAATTGCAATAATAATTAGCAAAATGATTTCATAGCTCAAGGCGTGAACCAGCCTTCTTTTTGAAATCAACATTTTCCCTTACTCATTCAATTTAGAAGTATGCTATTTTATTTCCATATTTTTGATAAATCGAATCAGATTCTTTCAGTTTTATTGAAAGATCAAATGGAAACTGTGATGAACATCAATCAAGAACAACTTCTGATTTTCAAAACTGTCATTGATACTGGTTCCTTTTCAGCCGCTGCAAGAGCTTTAGGCAAAGTCCCCTCAGCTATCAGTATGTCTATTGCAAATCTGGAAATAGATCTCGACCTGCAATTGTTTATACGAGTTGGCCGGGAACCAAAACCAACAGAACAGGCATTGGTTCTTTATGAAAAAACTGAACAACTCCTGGTTGAAATAAACCAATGGAAACAACATGCCCATGCTCTAAGTAGTGGAGTTGAATCTTCATTAAATATCGTGATTGTCTCCGAACTCCTACACACAGGTTGGACAGACTATGTGGTATTACTGGAAAGTAAATTTCCCCAGTTGCAAATCAATATCATCACAGCCCCACAAGAAGATGCTTTGAAAATGCTGAAAAATCAAACGGCGCAACTGGCATTCATGTTTGAGCGGGAAGAGCTAGAAAGCCATGAACAATTTGTTGAATTACAAGCCGAATATCTCATTCCTGTTGTTGCGAAAACCCATTATCTCGCACAATTTGAACAAGTTAAATTTGAACAAATTCTGCAAAGTAGACAAATTGTCATCGCAAGTCGAGACAAGACTATTCGCCCTGAGCTACTTTATTCACAGAACTATTGGAGGACAGATAACCATCACTCCGCCAGCATGATGATTATACGTAACCTAGGCTGGGGAATATTACCCAAGCAAATGTTTGAAGATAATCCAGAACTTCATAATAAATTAAAGGTGCTGCAAATTTTAGATTTCACGCCAAGTTTTGAATATTATGTCGATTTAGTCTGGAGTAAAGAAAGCAACCTTGGTTCAGCTGCTCGTTTTTTGATTAATTACATCAGAAATCAACGAATTCATACAAAATAGGGCATCTTGAGCTTTTCTTTTCGCTTTCGTTAAATTTACTTTGTGATATAAATAAAAAGACAAATATTTTAACTTAGAATTAAATTGCAATGACTCAATCAGCATTAGACCAACTAAAAGCGTTAACCACAATTGTTGCCGATACAGGTGATTTGAAAGCAATTGAAAAATTTCGCCCACTGGATGCCACAACAAATCCATCATTAATTACGGCTGCAGCTGAACAGCCTGAAAATCGAGAACTCATAGAAGCGGCTTATGATCAAGCTAAATCAGAAGGTTATCAAGGGGACGCTCTCGTTGACCGGACTATTGACATTTTAACAGTTAAATTAGGGGCTGAGATTTTAAAAATCGTCGATGGTCGTGTTTCAACTGAAGTTGATGCTGCGCTTTCATATGATACGGAAGCAACTATTGCGAAAGCTAAAGAATTATTAGCACTGTATAAAGAGTATGGTGTTGACCAAAATCGCATCCTGATCAAAATTGCCTCAACCTGGGATGGTATCCAGGCTGCAAAAGCTTTAGAGGCCGAAGGAATTCATTGTAACCTGACCCTTTTGTTTGGTTTACATCAGGCAAAAGCTTGTGCTGATGCCAACGTAACCCTGATTTCTCCCTTTGTAGGCCGTATTCTGGATTGGTATAAAAAAGCTGAGAATGTTGACCATTATCCGGTCGATAAAGATCCAGGTGTTCTTTCAGTTAAACAGATCTATCATTTTTATAAACAACATCATGTTAAAACTGAAATTATGGGTGCGAGCTTCCGAAGTGTTGACCAAGTTCTAGGTTTGGCAGGTTGTGACTTACTGACAGTATCTCCAAATCTTCTACAACTTCTTGAACAAGACCAGAGAGAAGTAACCGCCGAGTTATCAGTCAATCATGCAGATACCCATCAGGAGTATAGCTATACAGCTATCTCTAAAGAGGAATTTAAACATGATCTTGAACATGATTTGATGGCATTTCAACTATTGCAAGGTGGGATTGATGGATTTATTAAAGCCAGGGAGCAGCTTTCTAAGTTACTTCGTAGCGCTTTTGGTTTAGATGCTGAAATCAAAGATTAATCCTTTTATATTATTAAAGTAAAACACCTAAAAGCTGAGTTTGTTATCATACTGCTCAGCTTTTTTCCATCAAATTTGAGAGTAGATCATCGTGTTTGGCATTACAGATTTAATGACCTATATCATTGGTACAATTTTTATCGTGATTTTGCCAGGACCGAATTCACTCTATGTTATGTCTATTGCTTCGAGATTGGGCATAAGAGCTGGTTATTTAGGTGCATTTGGTGTTTTTACAGGTGATCTGATCTTAATCTTATGCACAGTGCTTGGTGCTGCCTCTTTACTACATACTTTCCCATGGTTATTTATTCTATTAAAAGTTGTTGGTGCAATTTACCTCTCCTATCTAGGTGTCAAATTACTGATTGCCAGTATCAAGACTTGGCAGCATAAACCTCAAAAAATTGAATCAAACACTGCAATTACCACTCTTAAACAAGCCCATCCTTACAGAACAGCACTCACAGTAAGTATCTTAAATCCGAAAGCAATCTTCTTTTATCTTTCATTTTTTGTTCAATTTGTTGATCCTGATTATCCATATCCTGCACTTAGTTTTGCAACACTTTCAGTTATTCTGCAGATCATAAGTTTATCATATTTAACATTATTGATTTTTTCCGGTATTAAATTGGCAGATTTTTTTAATCAACGCTATAAAATAGCTGCGATTGGCGTAGCCTGTGTTGGTATACTCTTTTGCGGATTTGGTCTAAAACTTGCAACCTCTACGATGTAATAATACTGCAGTATTATTACATCGTGATAAATCTTTGCTTTTATGCTAAATTCCCCTAAATACTTTGGAAACTCAGACTAAAGTAAAACTTATCCAATTAACAAACCATTAAAAAATAAGCAAAGGAATATGCAAAAATTTCTCCAAGATTTCTCCATACCTGCTGTATTTGCTGGCTTTATTACTTTTCTCATCGGTATTAGTGTTTCTGCTGTACTGGTTATTCAGGCTGCACAGTTACTCGGCGCAACACCTGAACAAATCACCTCATGGTTTTGGGCACTTGGTTTAGGGATCGGTTTGTGTGGTTTACTTCTATCCTGGAAATATAAATACCCCGTTGCCACATCTTGGTCTACTGCTGCTCTGGCACTTATTATCGCAACTGCTAATAACTACTCCCTATATGAAGCAATAGGCGCTTTTTTAGTATGTGGACTGCTCACCTCTGTTTTAGGTTTCTTAGGTATATTTCAAAGAGTAATTGCCTTTATTCCACAAAGCTTGACCAGCGCCATGCTCGCTGGAGTTTTACTTAAATTTGGAATTGCCCTGTTTGCAAGTTTGCAAAATGACCTGGGCTTTATTCTCGCACTTTTAATAATATACGTGTTTACTAAACGTTTGTGGCCACGATATAGCATTGTTCTGACAATGATCGGTGGGGTCATTTTATGCCCACTTTTCATGGAATTTCATACGCCGACTCTGCATTGGGCACTTGCCAATCCTGTTTTTATGATGCCTGATTTTACATGGTCTGCTTTTTTGGGACTGGCACTTCCTTTATTTGTGATCAATATGGCAGCTCAATACTTACCAGGTATAGCCATGATTAAAGCTTATGGCTATCAACCTCATGTGAATCAACTCATTGGCTGGACAGGTTTTGCTCAAACCATTCTCGCACCATTTGGCTGTTTTACAGTAAATATTGCAGCAATCAGTGCTGCAGTTAGTCTAGATGAGCAAGTTCACCCCGACCCTTCAAAGCGTTATATTGCAGGTATAAGCTGTGGTTTTTTCTATATTGTAATGGGACTTTTTGCTGCAACCCTGACGAACCTGTTCATGTCATTCCCTCATGTGTTTATCATCGCATTGGCTGGTATTGCTTTATTAGGTACGATTAGTCATAACATTGCCATTGCATTTCATGAGATAAATGATCGTGAAGTAGCTTTATTGACATTTTTATTCAGCGCTTCTGGCGTACAGTTTTTAGGTATTGGTTCAGCATTCTGGGGACTGCTTTTTGGCATTATCGTATCTGTAATCCTGAAATATAGAACCTCTAAATAATAACCTTGTAATACAATCTACCTATATTTCTAAAACCGAATCTACTGAATATAACTTTTTCGTATCAATTCCGCTTTGAGTTGTAGCAACTCATTATTTTTAGATGGGTTGAAATGTTCTATATACCATAAACCATCTGCTGCATGGCGCAAAATACGTAGAGCAATATCCGAATCTGTAGATTCATACTGCTTTAAATGTTTTTCTAGCCAATGATCCCAATAGTGCTGGTACTGTTTATCACTGATCATCGTCATACAGAATGCTGACCAGTTTTGACTTCTACCATTTTCATCATGGTCTAAAGTAATATCAATATAAGCGCGTGTGAATTTTCCATACTGGGTGCTATCTTTCATGATACGTTGCTCAATCTGAGCATCCAGTTTTTGCAAAATAAATTCAAGCATTGCTTCGATCAAGATCTGTTTATTCGCAAAGTGATGAAATAGCCCACCTTTTGTCACTCCAGCCATATCAGCTACAGCCTGAATTGACATTCCAGTTACACCATTTTCAGCAACAAGATGTTCGGTACTCTCTAAAATTTTTTGCCGGACCAGATCAGGATCTTTCTTTCTTTTTAACGCATTTGTCATGTTAATGCCCTGCCGTATGTGAAAAAAGATTGATCACGATGACACCCGAAATAATTAAAGCGATACCAATCATTGCTGCCAAATCCAGAGCTTGCCGGAAAACAATCACTCCAATAATCGCTGTCAGTATGATACCGACACCAGCCCAAATCGCATAGGTAATTCCAAGTGGTATCACTTTCACAACTTGAGACAGCAAATAAAAAGCGATGCTATACAACACCAGGACTGCTATTGATGGTGCTAATTTAGTAAAACCATCTGATTTTACGATGAATGTAGAACCCGCAACTTCCGAAATAATGGCACATGCCAGATATATATAAGCCAAAACAAGGGTATTCATTACACACTCCGAAACATACCAACCAGTTGGTATGTTATATAAATAAGATAATAGTCACAATAAATATTATTATTACTTATTGTGACCATAATTTGACATATTTGAATATGTCACAATATTAGGCGATTGTATTTTTATCCCAGAATGCTTGACGTACTTCGGGCATTGCATTTAATAGTTCAATAATTGGTTGAATTTCTTCGGATTCTATTGAACTGGCAATTAACATTGCCTCGATTTCCACATCTTTATCACCAAAAGGATGAACATTGATATCTTTAGCTGGAAAGTTGTGTTTCTTCAAAGCCAGATTAAGCTCATCCATCACCTTTTTACTTCTATCCCGATCACACACGACATAGATCACATGCAAGACTTCTGACTCATCGTCCAGGGGACTACGGTCAATCATATGTACAATCGGTCTGAGTAATGTATTTGCTGCAATAATGAATAATGTTGCTACAATAGCCTCAACAATTAAATCCGACCCTGCTGCTGCACCAACTGCAGCGGAACACCAAAGAGTTGCTGCAGTATTTAATCCATGAATACTGCCTTCTTGACGCATAATCACACCAGCGCCAAGAAACCCAATACCTGAAACCACATAAGCGATCACCCGCACAGCACCATCAGCACCCGATAGATTACTCGCAATATCAACAAATATTGCAGCTCCTACTGCCACCAGGACATTGGTTCTAAGCCCTGCAGTACGTTGCCTGTATTGTCTTTCAAACCCAATAAGGCCACCTAATACAAAAGCCGTAAACAGGCTAATAATGCTATCGATCGTACTTACAAATTCTAGATGTTGTATAAATTGAAGTTGCATATTGGCGACCTACTTACCAGCCATAACGGCGTATATAAACTTTCTTCATCAACTGCACCACACACATATAACCAATCAGGATCATCGGTAAATAAATGAAATAATTCATTGGTAAAGCCTGTAGTTTGAAATATGAAGCAAACGGTCCCATTGGAATAAAAATACCCAACACCATAATGATTAGTGTCATAGTCATTAAAGGCAGTGCTGCACGACTTTCAAAGAATGGAACTTTGGCAGTTCGAATCATATGCACAATCAATGTCTGGGTAAGCACCCCAACAATAAACCAGCCTGATTGAAATAAAGTCTGTTTTTCAGGCGTGTTTGCCAAAAACACAAACCACATTAAAGCAAAAGTCAAAATATCAAATATGGAGCTTAATGGACCAAAGAAAATCATGAAACGTCCAATTTCTTCTGGTTTCCAGTTTTGTGGCTGTTGGATCAATTCATCATCAACATTATCAAAGGGTATTGCGATTTGAGATATATCATAAAGCAAGTTTTGAACCAGTAAATGAATTGGCAACATAGGCAGGAACGGAATAAAAGCACTTGCTACTAATACCGAAAAAACATTACCGAAATTTGAACTGGCTGTCATTTTGATATATTTCAACATATTTGCAAAAGTGCGACGTCCCTCAAGCACCCCCTGTTCCAATACCATCAAGCTTTTCTCAAGTAAAATCAGATCGGCTGATTCTTTTGCAATATCTACCGCAGTATCAACAGAAATCCCAATATCAGCACTACGAATAGCTGCTGCGTCATTAATTCCGTCTCCTAAAAAGCCAACAACATGTCCATTTGCCTGAAGCTCTGTAACTATTCTTTCCTTATGCACTGGACTAAGCTTTGCAAAAACTTGTGTATGTTCAACAGCAAACTTAAGCTGCTCAGCAGTCATTTCTTCTATTTGCCCACCCAGTAATACATGTTCATAAGCCAATCCCAACTCTTTACACACTTTTTGAGTTACAAATTCATTATCACCAGTTAATACTTTGACCTGTACACCATGTTCAGCAAGTTGTTTTAAAGCAGGCGCTGCAGATTCTTTGGGTGGATCTAGAAATGTCACATAGCCTGTTAAAATCAAATCGCTTTCATCAGCAACAGAAAACTGATCAAATTTATTTTGAAAATCACGATATGCGACAGCGACAACCCGTAAACCCTCTAAATTAAACTGCTGAGTTCTATCCAGAATTTGCCGATAAAGTTCATCTGTCAAAGACACGATCTTGTCATTTAACTCGACATATGAACAGCATTTCAACATCTCTTCAACAGCACCCTTTGTCAAAATGCGCGCTCGTCCTTGCTGTGTTTTAACAATTACAGACATACGACGGCGTAAAAAATCAAAAGGAACTTCATCAAGTTTTTTAAACTTGATGGCAGCATCCCTGATCTCTTGATCAGCGTGCTCAAGTACTGCTACATCTAGTAGATTTTTCAGCCCTGTTTGATTAAAACTATTCAAATATGCCTGCATCAAAACACGGTCTGAAATTTTTCCTTTTACATCAGTATGTTGTGATAGACAAATTTCATCTTGTGTTAATGTACCTGTTTTATCGGTGCACAACACATCCATTGCGCCAAAGTTTTGAATCGCATCCAGACGCTTGACGATCACTTTTTTTCTGGATAAAAATACCGCACCTTTTGCCAATGTCGAGGTTACGATCATAGGTAACATTTCTGGTGTTAGACCTACAGCGACTGACAAAGCGAAAAGCAAAGCCTCACTCCAGTCACCTTTCGTAAACCCGTTGATAAATAAAACTATTGGTGCCATAACCAGCATAAAGCGAATGAGCAGCCAACTCACTTTATTGACCCCCATTTGAAAAGAAGTCGTTGTTTTCCCAACATTTACAACCCGATGAGCTAAAGCACCAAAATAAGTTTTTGCTCCTGTATTAACCACGACAGCTTTGGCTGAACCTGAAACAATATTGGTTCCCATAAAAACAATATTTTCCAGCTCCAGCGCATTATTGGTTGTGTGATCTTTTTGGTCAGCAAACTTTTCTACAGGAATCGACTCACCTGTCATTGAAGCTTGCGAAACAAAAAGATCTTTTGCTGATAAAATCCGACAATCTGCAGGTACCATGTCCCCTGCCGATAACAAAATAATATCTCCCGGAACCAAATCCTGAATAGATATTTCAATCTGGTTTAGCGTTTTTTGACTATAAATTTCAGCCAATGATGGGTGTTCTTTCCAATCAACCCTACGCAGTACAGTTGCAGTATTACTCACCATTGCTTTAAGCGATTCCGCTGCTTTATTAGATTTATACTCCTGCCAATATCTCAGTAATGTAGAAAGAATCACCATCGTACTGATAATGGTTGTTCCTTCCATATCACCCGTAAAAAAAGCCACCAATGCCAAGATAGTGAGCAGGATATTAAAAGGATTGCGATATGCATACCAAAGGTGTTGCCACCATTTCAAAGGTTTTTCATGCTCAAACTCATTCGCCCCAAATTTTTCATGGCGCAGTGCAACCTGTTCTGCATTTAAGCCATTCTCATTCGTATCAAGCCGTTCCAGCAAATTAGGGACTTGGGTAAAAGAAGCACGAATTAAGCTTTGTGAAATTTGTTTGCTAATTTCATTTGCATAACTCGCCTGATGTAACTCCCGAAATGATCGATGTCGACTAAACAAATGTGTCAGATGATATTTTTTTAGAAAGTTTGCAAATAGACGTTGCCATAGATTATGAAGCATGTGATTTCTCCTTTTTTGGCACAAAAGTTCCTGCCCCATTGAACAAAATCAATAGGCTGAAAGAAAAAGTAAAATTAGAAAATGTTTGGAGAGTAGCTTAATCCCAAACCAAACCATTGCCCTCGAAAACCCGATATGCTTCTGGCAAAAGATGTCTCGAGCCGAAGTACATCATGGATCAACTCTTGTGTAAGCACAGTTTGAAAATAACGCTCATGTTGATCCTGATTAAACAGTTCAAGGCTCAGAAGCGTTTTAGGGTGCAAAAAATAACTCCCTGAAGCACTGAATAAAACATTATGCTGATTTTGATCAGATCGATACGCCAGATTGCTATTCAAGAACAAACGATCATCATATAAAGAGCGGGTATAAGGAACATTTAAGACCCATGCAAAACGATGGGGATCATTGGCTTTACGCTCGATTGCCAAACTTGTAGCCGATCCCCAGTCATTCATCTCTACAGGTTTTAAAACCTGTTTCAACTGTAGGTTTAAAGTTGAATATCTAATATCCTGCTCAACTGTGCTTATATACCCCACAGAAAACTCTAAATGATCATGCACACCACAGGCAGGCGTAATCACATACTCAGGTTGTGTATGTTTAATAAAACGTATTGAACTTTCAATTTGACATGAATTTAAGGGTGTAATACCTGCATCATCAGTATTTAATAATGGACTAGCAACAGTATTATTTTTAAATACAATAATGCACAGAAACAATATAAAAACTATTATTTCCTGAAAAATAAAATGATTAAGTACCATCCGTATATCCTCATCGCTGAGGCGGAATAAAACTAAGTGCGCAACAACTTAAACCTTAATCAAAATGATTAAAGTAAAAAATATAAGTAAAGAGAAGTTGACTTAAACAAATATAAAATAATTTATGTTATCTCGTTGCAAGATAACATCCCTAAATGATGATCTTGCTCAGATAAGATAAATCGTTGTGTTTAAACAACATAACCTCGACGAACAACTGGCCACTTAGGGTCTCCGCTAATTAATTTCGCGGATAGTATAACTGAGAAAATAT
>NZ_OOGT01000132.1 GCF_900323515.1 Acinetobacter stercoris
ATTATTTATTGTAAAATTAAAAAAGCTCCCGAAGGAGCTTTTTAGTCAGTGAAATTAATCGCCTGTATAACCTTTCAATTTTAGACGTGCAGCATGCAATAATGGCTCTGTATAACCAGATGGTTGTTCTCCACCTTTAAAAATCAGATCAGAAGCAGCTTGGAACGCATAACCATCAAAATTAGGAGCCATTGGCGTATATTCTGGATCATTCGCATTTTGCTCATCTACAATTTTAGCCATGCGTTTAAGAACTTCTTCAACCTGTTCTTTTGTCACGATGCCATGACGTAACCAGTTTGCGACATGTTGAGAAGAAATACGAAGCGTCGCACGGTCTTCCATTAAGCCAACATTGTTAA
Source organism: Acinetobacter stercoris (assembly GCF_900323515.1). Taxonomy (GTDB): domain Bacteria; phylum Pseudomonadota; class Gammaproteobacteria; order Pseudomonadales; family Moraxellaceae; genus Acinetobacter; species Acinetobacter stercoris. Next base: position 363 of record NZ_OOGT01000132.1, read on the forward strand.
TGTCTGGAACCTTAGAGCAACCTACACCCAGATCTACCCAACGAACAACATAACCTAAAATACCCTGACAGTTATTTTCAAGTTCTTTTGTTTTTTCCTCATCAGACCAGTTTGTATCAGTCGCTAATGGTGGTGTTAACAAATCATCAAGTGATAATGCTTCTGTTTTTAACAACTCTTGTTGACGTGCAGAAACATTACATTGATGATAGTGAATCGCATGAATCACAGCACCAGATGGAGATGGAACCCACGCACATGATGCACCAGCTTCAGGATGTTCAATTTTTGTATTGTACATATCCAAAAGCATATCTGGCTTTGGCCACATACCTTTACCAATCTGTGCCTTTCCACGCAAACCAGTTTGTAAGCCAACCATCACGTTACGGTTTTCATATGCAGGGAACCATTTTTGAGCTTTGACTTCACCCTTACGAACAAATGGACCAGCTTCCATAAATGTATGGATTTCATCACCCGTACGATCCATAAAACCTGTATTAATAAAGATCGTACGATCTTTTGCTTGGGCAATACAGTTTTTAAGATTTACAGATGTTCGACGTTCTTCATCCATAATACCGATTTTGAGTGTTTTCGCAGGTAAACCAAGTGCCTGTTCAGCACGTTCAAATAACTCTACGGCAAATGCAACCTCTTCTGGTCCATGCATTTTTGGTTTAACAATATACATCGAACCTTTACGAGAGTTTTTGTTTTCATTTTCATCGCGGATGTCTGCAACAGTAAGTAGTGGTGTTACCAAAGCATCCATAATGCCTTCGTAAATTTCTTCACCATCTACAAGAATTGCAGGGTTTGTCATCAGATGACCAACATTACGAAGCAACATTAATGAGCGACCATGCAAAGTTGTTTCACCACCAATCAAATTTTTATGAGTACGGTCTTTGTTCAATTTACGAGTGATCGTTTTACCATTTTTCTCGATCGACTCCTCCAGAGTACCGCGCATCAAACCTAACCAGTTACGATAAGCTTCAACTTTTTCTTCTGCATCAACCGCTGCAATAGAATCTTCTAAATCTTGAATAGTAGTAACCGCTGCTTCAAGAACTAAATCTTTAACACCTGCAGCATCTGTTTGACCAATTGGGCTATTTGCATCAATCTCAACAATGACATGTAATCCATTGTTCAATAATACAATTTCAGATGGGTTTGCTTCTTCACCATTAAAGCCTACAAATTGAGCTTCTTTAGCTAAAGTTGTTGTTGAACCATCTTTTAAAGTAACAACTAATTTTTTTGCATCAATTGCATATTTGGTTACATCAACATGTGAACCAGTTGCTAACGGGAATGTTTCATTCAAAAAGTTTTTAGCAAAAGCAATAACTTTTGCACCACGCACCGGGTTATACCCTTTGCCTTTTTCTGCACCGCCTTCTTCTGAAATAACATCAAAGCCATAGAGTGCATCATATAATGAACCCCAACGCGCATTTGCTGCGTTTAAGCAATAACGAGCATTACGTACAGGTACTACAAGTTGAGGACCTGCCAATAAAGCAATTTCTTCATCAACATTTTCAGTTGTTATTTGGAAATCTTCTACTTCTGGTAATAAGTAACCAATTTCTTTAAGGAAAGCTTTGTAAGCTTCTAATTCAAATTTGTTGTTGCGGTGCCATTCATCAATTTTAGCCTGAATATCATCACGCTTTGCTAAGAGCGCTTTATTTTTAGGGCTAAGATCGACAACGACTTGTTCAAAGTTCTTCCAGTATGTTTCACTGTCCAGACCTGAACCTGGTAAAGCTTCATTTTCGATAAAATCGTAGAGTTCTTTAGCAATCGCTAACTTGCCTTTTTGAATACGTGCAGTCATTGTCTTTCCTGATATTGCTACTTTTTATAACAAGAGTTTCTTAGTATACCGATTTATACTTTGCTGAATAGTAATATCACATTCCTAAATAGTAAGCATTTTAATTGCAATACATACCTAAATATGTATAAAAATACCGTTCAGGAAGTAACCATCATCAACAATATGAATACTCATCTACAGTGTATAAAGTTTTCAAAATGTCGAAATTAGACTTAAGTTCACATTTTGCAAATAAAATCCGTGGATTCCAAATGTTATACACTCTTCCCAAAACATTGATTAAGCCATGAAAGTAGTAAAATGTCGATAAAACATTTAAGGCGAAGATCACAATATTTGTAATAAAAAAGCACTCGATTCCGAGTGCTTTTTTATTACAAGATATAATAGTTTATTCAACTTTCAACTCATTGTTTTTATTTTGAATTTGTCTGTGTTCTGACTGTAGGTAATCATCTGATTGCATTTCCAATAAACGTGAACGCGTACGTTCAATTTCGAATGCTAGTTTTTCACCCTCATAAATCTCGATAATAGAATCTGCTGAAGTTAATAACAGCTTTACTCCGCGATCATAAAACTCATCAACCAGATAAATAAAGCGACGTGTCCCTTCAGATAAAAAATCATTCAGATGAGGAACATTACTGACCAGTACGGTATTGTAAATGTTTGCAATTTCAATAAAGTCAGATGGACTACGCGGCTTCATACATAGCTCGGAAAACTCACACCAAAGTACATCTTCTGTATGCCCTAATGTTTCAACTACACGATGGTTGATATTTATTGGCTCTTTAGAAACCAGTTGTGTTTGAGTCAAAGCATGGAAACGTTCAGCTATCCATTGTTTATTTTCATCATTGAGTGGTGTTTTGAAAAGCTGTGCCTGTTTTAATACCCTTAAACGGTAATCAACACCCGCATCAACATTTAAAACTACACAATGCTTTTTAACCATTTCAATAGTAGGCAAAAAACGGTCACGATGAATTCCGTTTTTATATAAACCATCAGGTGCAATATTTGAAGTTGCAACCAGAGTGATGCCTCGAGTAAAAAGTTTCTGAAACAAATCACTCAAAATCATAGCATCTGTAACATTTGATACAAAAAACTCATCAAAACAAATAACTACAGCATCTTTATAAATCTGATCAGCAACAATATCCAGAGGATTCCGTTGCCCTGATAATTTGTTTAACTCTTTATGGACATATTGCATAAAGTGATGGAAATGCATACGTGTTTTGCGGCGAAATGGAATCGATTCATAAAACTGATCCATCAACCATGTTTTACCCCGACCAACTCCCCCCCACATGTATACTCCTCGTGGTGAGGTTTGGCGTCTAAATCTGCGAAAGGCTTTCTTGGATGCTTTATACCGGTTAATTAACTCTTGCCAGACACGATCCAGCTCATGAACTGCTTGAGCTTGTGCATCATCAGGTAAAAATTGCCCTGATGCTAAAGCATTCGCATAACGCTCCGCTGGAGATACGGGAGTAAATGAAGTATTTTGACTGGACTTAAAATCTAACATATCGTTCGCGTACTTTATATTGGCCGGTGGAAGTATATCGAATAATGAACATTGGTAAATAACGCTTTAGCATAGTATTTGTTGCTTTATTCATGTTTTATTTACCATATTGTCTCGGACTCTGACCAAACCAGCGTTTAAATGCATGATTAAATGCCGCAGGTTCAGAATAACCCAAAAGCTCGGCAATCACTTCAATTGAATATTCTTTATATTCAATTAAACGTAATGCTTTATGCTGAATCAACTGTTCACGTATTTTCTTATAACTGGTGTTGAGTTGCTGCAATTGATGACGCAATGTTCGTTCAGGTAAATTTAAGGCAAGAGCTGTTTCAGCCATTGTAGGTATAACACCTTGCTGCAACTCAAGATAATCATTCACACGTTGTATCAATGAATGTTCCTCTAAATCTTCAGTACCAAGTCTTTCGATTTCATCCATACATTTCGCCTGGTAAACACGAAATGTCATTAAATCAGAAGAAGGTATTTTGACCGTTAAAACATCATGACTAAGCCAAAATGCAGCTTTTTCACAGTTAAAATGCAAATCAGAACCATAATAATCTTGGTATTGTTTAAAAATTTCCAGATCATCTGGCTTTTGGAAAGGAAGTTCAACACGTATATTCGGGATTGGCAAATTTACCATTTTATAAATATCTTGTATAAACTTATACGTCCCAGAAACCTCACTCTGCGCTCTTAACAATCCTCTTTCAGTTGCTAAATCAATAGGTTGGTAAGTTAAAGCAATATGATGATCAGATTGTGCTGCTCCTAAAACACCATATAAATGAGTCAATCGCTGAAAACGTATTCCATTATCAATAGCATCCTGGATCGTGTCACAAGATACCAATAGCATAAGCAAAGGGCCATAACCAGCCAAAGCATAATGTTGCCCGATAAACAATCCTGTTTCCGGTTTTACATTCAGTCCGATAACTTTTTGAATATCCCATTCCAAACTAGGATGAATAGTAGAACTTGGATCCAAAGCATCTGCCTTAATTCCAATACTTGCAAGACGAGCATCAACATCAATGCCTGCATTACGCATACCTTGAATTAAGTACATTAAACCGAGAATCGAACGTTTCATTTTTTCATATCATCCTTGCTATATCGTTTTTACAATAAAGTCATGTTTTTGAAAATTGCCGAATATATCAATTTTTCTGTCGGTGTGATCATGTTACCAATTAGAAAACATTGCTAATCTTAACCTGCTTTAAAAAGTAAGGATAATAAATATGACGCCTATCTCGTCAGAACAACAAACAACAAAAGTTGCCATTATCGGATCTGGATTTGGAGGTCTTGCTGCTGCAATTCGCTTACAACAATCCAATATTCATGATTTCATTATTTTAGAAAAAGCCAGTGATGTTGGGGGCACATGGCGCGAAAATCAATACCCTGGTGCAGCATGTGACGTACAATCTCATATGTACTCACTATCTTTTGCACCCAAAACAGATTGGTCAAAACGTTATGCTGATGCAGCCGAAATTTTTGATTATATTAAAGGTCTTTTCCATGATTATCATCTGGAAAAACATTGCCAATTTAATCAGGAGGTCGTTTCAGCTCAATATAATGAAGAAAAATTAAATTGGCAATTAGTACTTAAAACTGGCAAAAAGATACAAGCACAGTTTGTGATTTTTGCCTCAGGTCCATTACATGTACCTCAAATTCCAAAAATCAAAGGTATTGAGAAATTTAAAGGTGAAGTTTTTCACTCTTCTCAATGGAATCACAACTATGATTTAAATGGTAAAAATGTTGCCTCAATTGGTACTGGTGGTAGTGCCATTCAATATGTGCCAGAAATTGCTGCAAAAACTAAACAGCTATATGTTTTTCAAAGAACAGCAGCATGGATTATTCCTCGTGATGAGCGTTCTTATCACCGTCTTGATAAAAAATTATTTGGTCAATTTGATTGGTACAGAAAGCTGCACCGTGCAAGGTTATATTGGTCAAATGAATCACGTGTAGTTCCAATTGTTCAGCCTAAACTCATGAAATACGGTCAAAAGCTTGCTGAGGCTTTTATCAAGTTTCAAGTAAAAGACAAGGAAATTGCGAAAAAACTCACCCCTAACTATGTCATGGGGTGTAAGCGAATTTTAATTTCAAATAAATACTTTCCAACATTTAATCGTAAAAATGTTGAGCTGGTTACCGATGCAATTCAAGAACTGACAGAAAATAGCATTATTACCAAAGATGGCAAAGAAAGACCTATTGACTGCCTGATTTATGGTACTGGTTTTATTACAGATCCAAGAATATACCTTAAATCTTTTGATTGTTATGGGGAAAATGGTGTTGAACTTAAAGATGTCTGGAAAGATGGAGCTGAAAGTTATCTTGGAATCAGTACCAAAAAATTTCCGAATCTGTTCCAGCTTTTAGGACCTAATACTGTACTTGGTCATAATTCCGTAGTGTTTATGATTGAATCGCAAGTAAACTATATCCTGCAACTCATTAAATTGGTCGTTAAAACTGAAACACAGGCAATTGTTGTACGAGATAAAGTGCAAGATGCATTCAATGATCGAATACAGGAACAGTTAAAAGGAACTGTTTGGCAATCAGGATGTGTAAGCTGGTATCAGCAAGATGGTGGTAAAAACTTTGCCTTATGGCCAACTTATACATGGAAATACTGGTTAGAAACCAAAAAAGTAAATCCAGCTGACTATCAGCTACTTGGAAATAACAAACAATTTAGTGCAGCTTAATGATTTACTTGACATAATAAGTAGATGTTAAATCTATCTACTTATTATGTCTTCTCTATTCTTGATAATACAAATATTCATTTGTCTCTGCTTAGGCTATTTTTTTGCAAGAAAACTACCAGTAGTTATTCGTAATTTTATCTTCAAAATTTTGCCTTATTTTTCATATCTACTATTGATTAGTGTCGCATTCGAATTGACTCAAGCACTTCAAGGGATTGAACATCCTTGGGCTATTTTGCCTCCTGCCCTAATCTTGGCAGTGTCTACATCCATACTTTCTTTTTTTACATGCCTTTTAGTCTATAAACTCATTGATAAAAACAGTGTACAAGGTTCTATCTCATTAGATCTTTTCCTGAATGCACTAAAAAATATCAGCTACGCATTCATCGCTCTTGCAATTGGGGCTGCAATAGGATTAGCAGTCAATCAGTTAAATCTGGATGTAGCTTTTAATAGTTGGTATTTGCTTCTAGTGTTCATCTTACTTATTGGTGTTGAGCTCGCATATACTCACTTTGACCGTTCATGGCTCAGTATTAAAATTTTATTTGTACCCTTAGCTGCATTTATCGGTTCCACCCTTGCCGCACTTTTATGTATTTTTATTTTAAAAGATTATAGCTGGAATGAACTGGTCGCACTTTCACAGGGTTATGGCTGGTATTCTATGTCTGGTATTTTAGTCACACAGATACATTCTGCCGAATTAGGTGGTATTGCACTATTGACTGATTTATTTAGAGAAATTGTTGCAATTCTTTTAATGTATACAGTCGGCTGGCGCTTTCCGCGCTCTGCTATTTCGAGTGCTGGAGCAACATCTATGGATGTAACCCTTGCTATGGTTAAACAATCCTGTGGAACACGTTATGTTCCGCATGCCATGATGAGCGGATTGATTTTGACCTTAATCGCCCCACTACTCATTAGTTTTTTTCTAGGCTTGTCTTGAAATTTATATTTTTAGAAATTTAGGGAAGACAGATAAGCCTTCCTTAAATTTTCAGACTAAGCTATAGATACCAAAATGTCTTTTAAAGCTTGTGTTGGGTTTACTGCCTGAGTAATCGGACGACCAATAACCAAGTGCGTTGATCCGTCAAGTAACGCCTGTTTAGGAGTTACAATACGCTTTTGATCATCAGCATTTGCACCAGCAGGACGAATACCTGGAGTTACAAGAGCAAAATTTTGCCCCAACTCTTCACGCAACATTTTAGCCTCTTGTGCTGAGCACACCACACCGTCCAGACCACTTTCTTGTGTTAACTTTGCCAATCGTCTTACATGCTCAAATGGTTCAATATCCAGACCAAGGTCACGCAAATCTTCACGCCCCATAGAAGTCAAAACAGTTACTGCTATTAATTGAGTTTGATAATTGCCTTCTTTTAAGCGTTCTACACAGGTTTCCATCATTTTACGACCACCAGATGCATGAACATTCACCATCCAGACCCCTAAATCTGCAGCAGCACAAACAGCTTGCGCAGTAGTATTTGGAATGTCATGAAACTTTAGATCAAGAAAGACTTCAAAACCTCTATCCTGTAAAGCACGAACGACTTGAGGACCTTCGTGAGTGAACAACTCTTTGCCCACTTTTACGCGACACAATGCAGGATCTAATTGTTCCGCCATATTTAATGCGTCATATTGGCTTTTAGCATCCAAGGCAACAATGATACTCAAGTGACTTACTTCCAAGTAAAAAAACTGTGCCTATTATAATGTTTTATTTAATATTGTAAATTTTCAAAAGACTGATCATTGAAAACCAGATATTCAGATCAATTCCTACTCATTTTTAGAGTTAGATTAAACTATAAATTAGATTAAACTATAAATTAGATTAAACTATAAAAAAGTTATAACAACTTACAATGAATCAATCATATTAGATTGATTCATCCTGTATAGCTTAAAATTTCAAACATTTGATAAATATTAGATCTTAATTTTGCTCAGAAATTAAAATCGCACGTGTATCTGGAAGTAAAGCCTCAAAGATATGTTCCTGATCTGCTGGATAACAAATATAATCCCCGGTTTCCAGCTCAACAGGGTTTGCAATCAACCCAACCCGTGCTTTACCTTGCATAATTATAATATGCTCCACACTTCCTATCGGATGTGGTTTGGAAATACGCGGCTCCCCAAGTTCTGTTGTTAAAATATAAACATCCCTTCTCGCCCCTGGTGGACAAGTTGCCAATAATACAGCTTTGTAATGCGCAATTTCAGATGTCACAGATGGTCCTTCACCAAAGCGAATGACTTGAGTTTTACTAACATTTGATTCCATCAACTGTGCAAATGGAATGTTCAAAGCTACGCATAAAGACCAGAGTGTTTCAAGACTCGGATTACCTTGTGCAGATTCGAGTTGGGACAAAGTTGATTTGGCAATACCGGCTCTTCTCGCGACTTCTGCTAACGATAAACCAGCCTTTAGCCTTTCTCTTTGTAAACCTTTTGCAACAATTTCTATTGGCAGTGTCATATATCACCATATATCGAACATTCGTTTCATTTGACGAACGAATCATCATTATTTATTATATCGTACGAACATTCAGTATAGAAATAAAACCATGAAAGATAATTTAGACCATAACTTAGTCAAAACAATTATCCTTATTTCCTTAGCCACTGGATTAGTTGGTATCTCACTCGGTTCTATCGCTGCCAGCTTTAACCTCCCTATCTGGATCCCGTTACTTCTATCTATTAGTGTACTGGCTGGTGCGGCTGAGTTTACTTTTATCGGAATGATCGCAACTGGAACAAATCCGATATTTGCAGCCTTAACTGGTATCATAATTAACCTGAGACACTTACCATTTGGGTTATCTGTTTCCACTTTTCTTGAAAAAAACTTTCTACGATTCATCGCCTGTCACATCATGAATGATGAAAGTGTGATGTTTGGTCTTAGTCAAAATAAACCTCACTTAAAAAAGCAAGCTTATTGGTTATCTGGTCTTGGAATTGCCATCATCTGGCCCATTGGAATATTTTGTGGCTTTTGTCTCGGACAAAATATTCCTAATATTGATGCTTTTGGTATTGATGCAGCATTTCCTACTATCCTTTTTGCACTGATTTTACCTTTACTTAAAAATAGAATAACCAGACAGCGAGCAATTTTAGGCGCTACGTTTGCAATGATTTCCATCCCATTACTTCCAGCAGGTTTACCTGTACTTATGTCTTTATTTGCATTATTTTTTGGAAAACATCAAAAATGATTTTTAATACGAACCTTATTTTACTCGGAATTTTTATACTTGCTGCTGCCACATATCTTATCCGTTATTCAGGTTTGTACCTATCGGATCGTATAACTTTTAATGCCTCTCAAAAGCAAAGTTTCACGGATTCCGCTTGTGTATTGCTTTTTTCTTTAGCTGTTATAAATACACTATTTTCAGGAACCCATTTTTCTGGAATCAGCAAAATCATAGGAATATTGATAGCGATTATTTTTGCATGGCGAAAACACAGCATTATCGTTGTTATTTTGGTTGCAATTGGTGTCACAGCTGCACTTCGTTATTTAGGTTTTTCATAAATAAAAAAATAGCCCTTTAAATAAAGAGCTATTGATTTGAACAAAGTGATAATCACAAAGGATTTCGATTTTGATCTTCTGGATTTATATCAAGAACCGTTTTTTCATGTCGAACACTTGCTGCCGCTTCTGCTGCCGCCAATTGTGCTGTCTGAATCTGCTCTTTACGCAAACGATCTATATCTTTACGTAAGCGTTTAATTTCCCAGTTATTTTGAAATACTCGGAAAACCTGTACACCAAATAACAGACCAACCACTATTCCAATCACTAATGTCAATAATACCAACAGCCCTAAGCGCATCGCTGGTACTGTTGTAAACAATAGGTCAACTTGCACTTCAACACTGTTTTGTAAAACAAGAGCCAGTGCATAACCAAATATGACGATTAATAAAATAACTAAAAAATAGCGCATAAGAACTCCGAAAGATTTTATCCTGCTGCAGATTCGTTTACTGCATCACGGAGCGCCTTCCCTGGTTTAAAGTGAGGTACAGCTTTTGCTGCAACTTCAACTGACTTACCAGTTTTAGGGTTGCGTCCAACACGTGGTTCACGGTGATGTAGCGCAAAGCTACCAAACCCACGAATTTCGATGCGATTATCAGATGATAATGATTCGATCATCTGATCAATCATGATCTTAACAGCTTCTTCTACTAATGGCTCTGCTAAATGAGGATTTTTTAATGAGATTCGCTCAATTAAATCAGATTTATTAAGTGCTTCAGTAGTCATCTATGACCTCGTTAATTATCATACTACTTAGGTATAACCTGAATAATAACCTGTTTAAATACAAAACGGTAGCGTAATAAGTAAATACTACGCTACCGTTTACAGTATTTGTGTAAAAATAT
>NZ_OOGT01000332.1 GCF_900323515.1 Acinetobacter stercoris
CTTTTTATCTTTATTTCTCCAAACCACATACATTGAAAAATTACCATTTTTAGAAAAATATCGTTGATGCTTTTCATTAACTTCAACTACTTCAAAGTCTTTTACATCCAATACATCAAATGGACTATATAATTGATTTTTTGGTGTTCCACGACTTCTCAATTCATCATAAACATTGACTACTTGACACTTTTCAGGCATCCATCCTATTTCTTTTAATTTATTTACATTCTCCTGCAAGTTTAAATTTAATTTTGATGTAATAAACGTAGGTATTATATTTAGATGATTCACAAATAATAATGCACGTTTCAACGATGAACGCTCAATACCTGTCAATTTTACACCAAAATCAATATTTAAAAAAATACGTTATCCATAATTCCGCTACTAAACCAACCTCAAAATTAACATCAATATTTTCTATAAAATATAACTTTTAAGATAAAAGAAATTTTATTTTTAACGGCTATTATCTTTCGAAAAAATTCACATAAGCCACATAACCCGATAGGTTATGCTCCTGATCATCGATACGTGTTCTAAAACGATCATGGCGGACATAAAATGAATTTAAAATCTTGCTTGGTTTTGCCATATACATCGCCATTTCAGGATAGAAAAATCCTGTCGCACGTTGAAACTCTACACGCAATTCGATTAACTCTTTCAAATTTTCAAATTGGGCAGATTGATACAATTCAGGAAACTCTGTTTCTTTTAAACGATTGACCATCTTATATGCTGATATCATCATTTCTAAGAAAGTTGCATAAGCTGTTCTACGTTCTGCAATAAACCGCATATGCTTAAGATAGTTATTAATTCCAAATTGGAAATACTTTTCTTCAGGGCAAATCTGCGTTAATTCATTGGTACAATAACTTAACCAATGATCATGATATTTGTCATAATTTTTACTAATAAAATGCTCAAACATGAGCTTAACGGTATTTAACAATTCCTGATCATGATTAATTTGATATAAACGTAATAAACCTAAAGCAGCTTCACCATCATAATAAACAATGCGGAATTTTTCTTTCACTTCAAGGGATGGGTAATGTAAGACATGAATGGTTTCCCCATTTTCATCAACCATCGAACGTATACCTTGTGCAAGCTTTTCCGCATAATTTACATACTGCACATCCTCAGTAATTTCTTGGTACTTAGCCAACATAAAAATCGCAGTCGCATTAGAACCCAATTTAATTTCTAAATGATCTGCAAGACCATCTATCATAAATCCTTTGCCATCAATCTCTTTATAAAAAGTATCGATCGCATACTGAATCGATTTTTTGATTTTTTCTAAATATTCAACCTTGTAATCAACTTCTAATGTCTCAAGCAATGCATATATTGCCGTACAATGTCGAACAGTATTATAACTTTTAATTTCCCTATTATAAGCAGGGAAATATCCATATATAAATCGACCATCTGATTGAATTTCATTATGTAAAAAATGAGCATTTTTTTTAATTAATGTTTTAATATGGTCTTTTTTATTTCCATTTAATATACGTATTCCATTTTCACACCCCTGACTATGTAAATCAATAAAACCATCGTCTTCATAAAATGCAGCATAAGTATCAAATAACCAAGCATTCCGTATTTTATCAAGTTTAAACTCTTTGGTGATATTAGGGTATTTTTTTCGAATAGCATCATTCAAATTCTTTTCATCAAAAAAGTTTGGTTCATTATAAACTACTCCTTTAACAATCGCCTTTCCATAAATTTCTTGCTCAAGGAAACTTATTTCAAAACGTTCATCCAAACTAATTCCTTTACGCATATGGTTATTATGCTTTTGGGTATTAACTAAATCACAAACCTGATCCCAACTTTTCTTTTCAACATTATATGCAATATCAATTTTCATAAAATCAGTTAATGAACTATTTTTTGTATATAATTTATCTAAAAAATTCAGCAATCTTTTTATGACTTTTTGAATATTGGCATCTTGACTACTCCATACCTGGCAACGTTGATTAATATTACCGTAAGATAAAAAGAGAACATAACTATCTTGAGCTAGTTTCTTGTTAATAACTGTTGCTTCAACCCATGATACTAATTTTTTTTTAAAACTTAATAGTTCACTGTAAGTCTTAATTGCCATGCTTCACACATAAAAGTAAAATTTAACTGCGATTAATATACCATATTTATTATATTTTTTCTTTTAATTCCATATTTTCTCGGCTTTGTTGCATAAATAAAAATAAAGATGAGTCAGTCTATCTTCCCGATATTTATGCAACAGCGACTGTTTGGGCTGTACCGAGTTGAGTAAAT
>NZ_OOGT01000130.1 GCF_900323515.1 Acinetobacter stercoris
GATTGTGGGTATATAACTCTTTGAAAATAAAAAATTTAGTGTAAACAATATTATTTATTAATATATTTATGGAAATTCAGTAAAGAATTTTAGGAAAACAATAGTCTAATACCATAGTCGTATAAATATTCAGTTTGGTTTGGGATTGACATTAAAAACAGTCATCGTAGGCGCAAATGATCATGACAGCGGGATAAAAAACTTTTAGCATGGCTGGTGTTAAAACAACAACGTGAATAGGGAATAATATGCTGGCTTATGATGCTGACTTAGAACTTTTTAGAGATAATTTTAAGCGTTTTATGGGGGAACATATTGCTCCATTTTATGAGCAATGGGAAAAAGCTGGTTTAATGCCTCGTTCAGTATGGTCACTTTTAGGGGAGAATGGCTTTTTATGTGTCGATGTCCCTGAAGAGTATGGCGGTTATGGTGTTCCTACCGAATATTCTTTAATGCTTGTTGAAGAATCAGCACGAGCAGGTTTTGCATCTTTATCAACTGCGATTTCTTGCCATTCGGAAATTGCAGCTCCTTATATCCTGCATATTGCTACAGAAGAACAAAAGCAGTACTGGTTGCCAAAAATGATCTCAGGTGAGGTTGTAGGCGCAATCGGTATGACCGAGCCTGGTGCTGGTTCAGATCTGCAAGCAATTCGTACCAGTGCAATTTTGCAAGGTGATCATTATCTGTTAAACGGTTCGAAAACTTTTATTTCAAATGGTCAGCATGCAGATTTAGTGGTGCTTGCAGTAAAGACTGATCCACAAGCCAAAGCAAAAGGTGTTTCACTGCTTCTGGTAGATACCCATCTTGATGGATTTAAAAAAGGGACAAATCTGGAAAAAATCGGTCTGCATTCACAAGATACTTCAGAGTTGTTTTTTGATAACGTTAAAGTACCGTCAAATCAACTACTTGGTAATGCTGGCCAAGGTTTTGCCTATATGATGCAGGAGTTACCACGTGAAAGAACATCTATCGCAGCAACAGCTTTAGGGGCAATACGTGGTGCAATTGACATAACCACACAATATGTCAAAGAGCGTAAGGCTTTTGGTCAGGCGATTGGTAGTTTTCAAAATACCCGTTTTGTTCTGGCTCAGGCGAAAATTGATGAGTTGGCTACAGCAGCATTTTATCATCAGAATCTTGCCCTATATAAAGAAGGTAAACTTGATGTAGAAACTGCTGCTGCATTGAAAAGCTTTAGTACAGATATGCAGATGAAAGTTGCAGATCAATTATTACAGCTCTTTGGTGGCTATGGATATATGAGTGAATATCCAATTTCACGTTTCTTTACTGATGCAAGGATTCAGCGTATTTATGGTGGTACGAATGAAATCATGAAAGAAATCGTTGCTCGTGGCATTTTAGGTAAGTAAACTTGATTGAGTATTAATAATATAAAGATATCAATAATATGAGTCTTATTATGTGGATTGCACAATATATGTTGCAATCCTTATTTTATAAATGGGTTCTTTCTTGGGGAGGAGCAGCTTGGCTGGAAGGCTGGAAAGCCATGTTCCTGTTTGACTGGATTACATCATGCTGGACAGCTGAGCTAATTCGTTTATATGCATTGATCTTATGGGTTATTGCAACCCTGGTATTTATCATTGGTGTATTTGTTCCAGATTTACGTTTTTAAATTTCGATTAACGATTTAGAACTTTAATCGTTTCCTGAATAAAAAAAGGTAAATCTTGAGTCGATCTGGAAGAAATGTACATATTATTGTCATTTATGACTTCTTGATCATATAAAACTGCACCTGCATCTTCCAGATCTTTATAAATTGATTGCATATGGGTAATACGCCGTCCTTTAATTACTCCAGCATGAATCAATAAAATTGGACTTGAGGGGCACATGAAAATAGGTTTTTGTGTATTTGCAAATTTTCGGACAAAAAGTACAAAGCGGTCATCTATATAGAGTCTTGAGGGCGATTCGCCACCAGGTAGAAGCAGTGCATCAAACTCATGCACATTGACTTCATCTATACCTTTATCAATACTGACTGAAATTTTTCGGTTTTTCCCATAAACGATATTTCCAGCTTTATTTTCTATATTGGTAACACTATTTCGCGTTGCACGAAAAGCTTCTACAGGTTCACTATATTCTGCATCTTCGAATTCATGCGTGACTAAAACAGCGACTCTTTTCTTCATTTCTATTGTGATTATTGTAAGTTAAGTTGAATATGACGTAGTTGTGAACTAACTTCAGTCTAATCTTTGTAATCAATGCGTGAAAGAAAGTAAAAAATTAGGAATTGATAAAATAAAAATATTTCATGATTTATTTGGATCAGTTTTTGAAATATAAAAAATTTAAATNTTGAATAGGAGTGTTGATAAAAAGCTAGTAAATACAATGTTTTGTTTGGTTTTAAATAAGTCAGGTATTTAAATGCAAAAACAGGAAACTTATATATTGCATAAGTAAAGAAAGCTAACTATTGTTATACTGCTTAAATTATACGATTTTTTAAAAAGGGCAGTATAAAAATGGTCCATGACGGTCAGAATACCTCAAATTCTCAAGATTTAGGACAAATTCGTGAAGAAATTGATTCCGTAGATCAACAAATTCAGCAATTGATTAATCGCCGTGCAAAACTGGCAGAAGCAGTCGCTAAAGCAAAATTTGCTGCTGAAGAGAATCCAATGTTTTATCGACCAGAACGTGAAGCTCAGGTTTTAAGAAACGTCATGGAGCGTAATGAAGGGCCTATTTCTGATGTCACTATGGCACGTCTGTTTCGTGAAATCATGTCTGCCTGTCTAGCATTAGAAGCACCACAAAGCATTGCATTTTTGGGGCCTGAAGGTACTTATACCCATTCTGCTGTGTTAAAACATTTTGGACATGATGCTATTGTTCGTCCACTGCCAACGATTGATGAAGTGTTTCGTGAAGTTGAAGCTGGTAGTGCACACTACGGTCTGGTGCCTGTTGAAAACTCATCTGAAGGGGTGGTAAATCATACTCTGGATTGTTTCAAGTCATCACATTTAAATGTCATTGGTGAAGTTGAATTACGTATTCATCATCAATTTTTAATTTCTGAAAATACGCGTAAAGACAGTATTAAACAGATTTATGCTCATCAGCAAACGTTGGCTCAGTGTCGTAAATGGTTAGATGCCCACTATCCAGGTGTTGAACGTGTAGCCTTGAGTTCAAATGCAGAAGCAGCGCGCCGTATTCGTAATGAATGGCATTCTGCTGCAATTGCTTCTGATATTGCTGCGAATATCTATGGTCTTGAGATTTTACATAGCAATATTGAAGATAATCCAGAAAATACGACTCGTTTCTTGGTTATTGGTCGTGAAAAAGTCCCACAAAGCGGGAATGACAAAACCTCATTGCTTGTGTCTGCGCATGACCGAGCAGGGGCTTTGCTTGAGATCCTGGCGCCATTTGCAAAACATAATATTAGTTTGACCAGTATCGAAACTCGTCCAGCATTACCTGAAAAATGGGCATACGTTTTCTTTATTGATCTTGAAGGACATATTGAGCAGGAAAATGTTAAAGCAGCCATTGCAGAGATTCGTCCTTTAGTGAAAGAAGTCAGGGTTTTAGGCTCTTATCCTGCGGCGGTGCTATAAGTCATTATGTCTGAAACACTGTTTAACAAGGTTGCATTTATCGGACTTGGGCTTATTGGTTCAAGTCTTGCACGTGTCATGCTTGCCGAGCATCTGGTGACAACCATCGTTGCTTCCACACGATCTAGGAAAACCTTGGAAGATGCTAAAGCATTAGGGTTGATTTCTGAGGGATATAGTGACCCGATTGACGCGGTAAAAGGGGCTGATCTGGTTATATTAGCTTTGCCTGTTCGTGCTACGCAAAAAGTATTGCAGCAGATCAAACCTTATTTAACTGAAAATGTCATATTAACGGATGTAGGTAGTACTAAAGGTAATGTCGTAGAAGCTGCAAAAGCTGTGTTTGGCGAACAGCTTCCTGCTGGTTTTGTACCAGGACATCCGATTGCAGGTGCAGAACATACAGGTGTGCATGCTGGTAAAGTGGATCTATTTGTCAATCACAAAGTGATTTTGACGCCACTAGCAACGAGTGCAACTCTAGCTGTCTCTAAACTGACCCAAATGTGGCAAGCGGCCAAGGCAGAAGTTATCTGTATGGATGTGGATAAACATGATGAAGTACTTGCACATACCAGTCATTTACCTCATTTGATGGCATTTAATCTGGTTGAGCAACTGGCAAACCGTGAAGATAATCTTGATATTTTCCGTTATGCTGCGGGTGGTTTTCGAGATTTCTCGCGTATTGCAGCCAGTGATCCACAAATGTGGCATGACATTTTTTTTGCCAATAAAAAAGCGATTTTAAACGCCGTAGATGGTTTTGAAAGCCAACTCAAAATATTAAGACAGTTGATTGAAGATGAAAACTCTCAAGCACTTATGGGGCTTTTGGGGCATGCTCAGGCAGCACGCCAACATTTCAATCATATGTTAGCCCAAAAACCTTTGATGGAGAAAAATAAGGTGACACAACAATTTACCATTTTGCCAGGAAACAAGACATTTAAAGGTAAATTTACCGTGCCTGGTGATAAATCTGTATCACACCGCTCCATCATGTTTGGTGCGATTGCTGAGGGAACCACCCATGTAACAGGGTTTCTTGAGGGTGAAGATGCTTTGGCGACTTTACAAGCTTTTCGAAGCATGGGTGTGAGTATCGAAGGTCCAAAAAATGGTGAGGTAACCATTCATGGTGTTGGTATGAATGGTTTGAAAGCACCAACAGGTGCCTTGTATATGGGTAACTCAGGAACCTCCATGCGTCTGCTTTCAGGCTTGCTTTCAGCTCAGGCGTTTGATTCCGTGATGACAGGTGATGCATCATTATCCAAACGCCCAATGGAACGCATTGCAAAGCCACTTCGTCAGATGGGCGCTCAAATTCAGACTACAGGTGAAAGAGGAACTCCACCAGTATCAATTGCTGGTGGCCAAAATCTGCAAGGTATTCATTACGATTTACCGATGGCATCTGCACAAGTAAAGTCAGGTATTTTACTGGCAGGCTTATGGGCAAAAGGTGAAACTTCTGTGACTGAACCTGAGCCTACACGCGATCACACTGAGCGTATGCTTCGAGCTTTTGGTTATGATGTAAAAACAGAAGGTAACCGTATATCACTTCAGGGTGGTGGGAAGTTAACAGCAACCGAAATACAGGTTCCATCAGATATTTCATCGGCTGCATTCTTTATGGTGGGAGCAGCAATTACTGAAGGTTCAGATGTTATTCTTGAAGCTGTGGGTATTAATCCTACGCGTACAGGAGTCATTGAAATATTGAAACAGATGGGTGCTGATCTGACTGTTGAAAATGAACGTATTGCTGGTGGAGAACCGATTGCAGACATTCATATCAAAGGAACACGAACATTAAAAGGTATTCATATGCCTGAAGATCAGGTGCCTTTGGCAATTGATGAATTTCCTGCACTCTTCATTGCCGCTGCATGTGCTGAGGGGCAGACGATTTTGACAGGTGCGGCTGAGTTACGTGTCAAAGAGTCTGATCGTATTCAGGTGATGGCAGATGGTTTAAAAGTGATGGGAATTGACTGCACCCCGACCGAAGATGGCATTATCATTGAAGGCAAGGGGAAAGCTGATGACTGGTCTGCTATTTTTAATGGCGGTGAAATCGAATCACATCATGATCATCGTATTGCCATGAGTTTTAGTATGGCAGGTCTTCGTACTTCTGGTGAGATTACGATTACTGGAACAGAAACTGTTGCGACCAGTTTTCCTACTTTTACTGAGTTGGCAAATCGGGCGGGTCTAGATATTCAGATCAGCGAGTTATAAAGTATTTGCCTTGGTAAAACCATAAAACTTTATTAGACTTTGTATGACAATAGCCAAGCAAATGCTTGGCTGTTTCGTTTTTATTGCTTATGCTTAATCCATACTATAAAAATGCCTTTGGAAGAAGTCATGAGACAATTACAATTTTATGCGAATCATAAAGAACATTCACAAGTTGATCAGGCGAGTGATGCAACTCAAAAATATGTGACAAGTTTATTATCCAGTAAACTACTTGATTATGGTTTTCATACAAACGAAGATCAGTCTTTGGATAGGGTTGAGATTCATGTTGAAGACCATCCCGTTGCATTATCTGTTCAATGTGATCAGGCTGATGAACAGGGGCATCTGGTTTGTCGTATTCACGCCCATGCAGACGAAGATCAACCGTGGTTTACTAAAATTGAGACACAGAGTGTCATCAAACAACTTGCTCATGCAATTGAAAACACTTTAAAAGATGATGATTCTTTTAGTGAGTTTGAATGGAAAGGCTAGAAAATTTTGTTTGTAAAAGTGAGTGTAAATATACACTCACGAATAAAATAATATGTTAATGATTTAAAAGGGTTAAAAACTCTTCATATTTCACTGTTTCCCCTAATTTAGGAAAAATATTTTTAATACTATTGTCATGTGAGTTTTCATTCATATCCGACATCACATCTGTTATGAGAACCACGTTGTAGCCTAATTCGGAAGCAAATCTTGCTGTAGATTCAACTCCCATGCTGGTTGCAATTCCACATATAAATAACTGTGTAATATTATTTTGTTTTAAATACTGATCCAAATCAGTATTGGTAAATGCACCCCAAGTTTGTTTGCTAATCAGTTTGTCCTGTGATTCCACTGTAAGCTCTGGCACAAGGTTAGCCCAGTCGGCTGGTGGGGGTGAATGTTCTCCCATATCGTTACGGCCTTTGGCAAAACCTGTGACATTTACGATAACAACAGAAATATTTTTTTGTCGACATACTTTGGCAAGTGTATCGGATTTGGTTACGATATCTCGTGCTGAATGGGCAAGTGGTAAAGATACAATCCCTTTTTGTAAATCGATAATAATCAGTGCAGCATGTTGATCTAATTGAGTTAGAGCCATTTTAAAATCCTTGTTGTATTGGGAGAAAATAAGCAAAGTTATATAAGTAACATAGGATTATTACAGTTAGTGTTATTGATTTATTAATAATAATGAGTGATCTTAAAGCTTAATTAAAATAATATTCCCATAAACTGAGAATATTATATTGATGGCATGTCAACGGACTCTATATTTTTACTGAAACATGTGTCAGATTTTGCTTATCGGTTTGAAAAGTGATTTCACAATCCATAAACATTTGAATAATCTCGGCTTGAGTTCTGGTATGTTTACTGATGATTTGTGCTGTAAACTCTCCACCATTCCCTAAAGCTAATGGTAATAATAGCTGATCAGTTAGATATTCATCTGCAGCAGCATCAGAATCTAAATAAATCCTGACTTCTTTAGCGAGATTTTTAGCAACATTTTCAGCAGGTTTACCTTTTTCACCTAATGCAGAAAAGACTTGAGTATGGTGTTCAAACTTCGCAATGACAAATGCACTATTGCCTTGGCTGATCCCTTGGAGATAGAGCTGTTTTTGGTGAGTTAGCTCTAATTTATTATTTAAAATGTCAAGCTCGCGTTGTGCAATGTCGGGTGGAATATTAAGAGTAGCCGCAAAGGCTTGTAGCTCAAGTAATTTGCCTCGTTTTAGTTTTGAATAATGCTTTCGACATAACCAGGGTTGAATATTGATATTGATTTGACCAGCACCAATTGGAAAAAAGCCTGCACGTAATGTATTTATGCCGATTTCTATCCCTATTTCTGCCAAAGTTGAAGCAAAACAATGCTCGATAAAATCCACTGTTGGTGCCATAGGATTATGTGTACCGCCGTGGATACTGATTTGGCTTGGATTTTCCTGAATCATCAGGGCCGGTAAAATGGTTTGTAGAACCAAAGTTGTACTGCCTGCTGATCCAATATGAAAATCATAATGACCAGCTTGAATATTTTGTGGGGAGAAATACAGGTTTTGTGAGTGCAGTTCAGCACCTTGTGTTTCTGCATGGCTGATTTGTTCAGATGCATTCACACACACCAGATGTTGGCGCATGAGCCCTGGTTTTTTGCGTCCAGCACGGATATTTTTCAGTTCAAAAGCTTTGCCTGTAATCATGGACAGGGCTAGGGCAGTACGTAAAATTTGCCCGCCACCCTCACCCACAGAACCATCAATTTGGATGGTTTGGTTTTTAAATAATGTATTCATTTTTATCCCAATTTAAAACTTTAATCACACCAGCCAAAATGAAGAAGGTAGTAATTACGATGATCTTCAATAACAAGGTCAGTATATTCAATATCATATGAACCATCTAAAACTCTCCAAGCATTTACTTCACTAGTGAATATTTTGTTGAAAGAGTTTAAGAAATGATGTTTAAGTGAGCCTCGTTCATGTTCATCGTATTTGGGTGAAAATTCCATTTGAAAGAACCAATGGTTTATTTCTTGACTTAAAGTTTGACTGAAGTCGTCAATTTTTTCATATGTCACTCTTAGATTGGATTGATTCTTAATTTTCTTATTTTCAATCATCCATTCAAAGAAAGATTGAAATTCGTTCTGAATGGTCTCATCAATGGAATTTTTAGCTTGAATTCGCTGAATAGAGTAAAAGCAATAACAATTCGCACCACTATTATTATTTGACATATTTTCTAAGAAACTATTTAGATTAGAGAGTTTTTCGTCAATACTATTGTTAAAAAAAGATTGCATTGAATAACTTACCTTAATTAATTTTGTTAGGTGAACATACTGTCAGTACATGGTGATGCTAAGTCAAATTTTACTTTGATTTTATACAAAGGTTTTAATGGTGCGTTGAGCTGGGCTCAGGTGTAAAAACATTCTCGAAATGTTAGCTAGCCCGCTCACTACTAAGCCACTACACATTGTTTTCAATCCTGTGTTGTGGAGATAAGGGATCTTGTACTCGCCCAGTATGTTCAAACTGCTCTATAAGCCGAAGCTTATGAATGCTTTAAGCTTCAAGTAAATCAATCTGCCAATTGTTTGCCTGAATTAATATATTAAGGTCACGCAATCTGGAGCTGATATCATCTGCCTGTTTCTGCAAATTAGGAACAGGAATGACCTTGTGCCATTTGATTTCACGTGTGCTATAACGATCTGGTTCGCGATGCGTATTGCTAATGGCACTGGTTAATATTTTATGTCGCTCTACAAGTTCATCACGTTTTGTAAGTAACTCGAGTAATGAGCGGCCATCTTTTAATATCGCTTTTGCATTGGTTTGATGAATCGCATAGATCAACTTTTCAGAATCACTGGTCAGACTAAAAACCTCTTTGAGTAAATCGTTCGGGTTTTCAGATGGCTCATCGCCTTCTTGAACCAATACATTACTGTTAATACGTTGTTGAAGTGAAGCAATTTTCTTTTGTTGATCACTACGTAATAATAATGCCTCTGCAAGTTTCATTTTATTTTCCTGATTTATCTAATGAATTAAAAATATCCACCTTCAGCTTCTGACCATATTTTATAACCTTCGAGTTCATGTTCATTAATAGTGGAAGCCTGAACAAAAAGTAAGGTGTAAGATGCTAAAGCAGCATAAGAAAGTGGCAAATGTCCTATACTAAAAATCTCATCATCTTCACCGTATTTACCAAAACGTAGTGTATTTTCATCTATATGGCTTGGAAATTCTGAATACTGGTTTTGATAAAGTGAGATATGCGCACCAAAATCATCAAGTTTCAGTATTTTTACGGCTTGAAGTTTTCCAGTTTCTAGTGGAGAAATATAAATTCCTCCCTCTATCAGTTTGATTGAATCGAGCTGGAGTGGAAAATATAGTGTATTCATCATTTATTACCCCTTCACACAAACAACTTGTCGTAGTGTATAAACCACCTCAACTAGGTCGTTTTGTGCTTTCATTACATCATCAATCGGCTTGTATGCAGAAGGAATCTCGTCAATCACTGCTGCATCTTTACGGCATTCCACACCTTGTGTTTGCTCAATCTGGTCTTCTACTGTAAAGCGTTTTTTCGCTTCAGTTCGGCTAAACACACGACCTGCACCATGTGAACAAGAACAGAATGCATCATGATTGCCTTTACCACGAACGATAAAAGATTTTGCGCCCATCGATCCCGGAATGATTCTATACTCACCTAATCGTGCACGTACCGCACCTTTGCGAGTCACCAGAATCTCTTCACCAAAGTGTTCTTCTTTATCGACATAATTGTGGTGGCAATTGACCGCTTCGACTTTTGCATTAAATGCTTTGGGTACAATTGTACGTAAAGCCTGAACAGCAGCTTCCATCATTAATTCACGGTTTTTCATAGCAAAACGCTGCGCCCAACCGACTGCAAACCAATAGTCATCAAAATACTCAGTCCCTTCAACTAAATAAGCCAAATCTTTGTCTGGTAAGTTAATGAAATGCTTTTGCATATCTTTACGAGCGAGTTCAATGAAATGGTTGCCGATAGCATTTCCAACACCACGAGAACCTGAGTGCAGCATAATCCAGACTTGTTGATACTCATCTAAACAGATTTCAACAAAATGGTTGCCAGTTCCCAAAGTTCCCAGCTGTTTATGATTGTTGGTATTTTTTAAACGAGGATGTTTGGCACAAATATATTCAAAATCCTTGACTAAATTTGCCCATTCCAGATCGACTCGCTCAGGTGTATTTTCCCATGAACCACGATCACGTCGTCCACGACCTTTGGTCATACCATGTGGAATCAAACGTTCAAGCTCTGTACGTAGTGCATGTAAATTATCAGGTAAATCAGATGCGGTTAAAGATGTCCGGGCAGCCATCATTCCGCATCCAATATCCACACCTACAGCGGCAGGTATAATGGCACCTTTGGTTGGAATAACACTTCCAATCGTTGCACCGATCCCCACGTGGACATCAGGCATGACAGCCATCCATTTGTAAATAAAAGGCATTTGTGCTGTTTTTAATAGTTGTTGTTTTGATTTTTCATCTACAGGCACACCTTTAGTCCACATTTTTACAGGTACACCTTTTGTATCCTGAATCACGTGATAAGCATGATTGTTTTCATTCTGTTTTTCGATTTGTTGGTCAATATTCAACATTTTACTTTCCTTTGCTAAACCTGCCTGCCAAGCGGTTACAGGCAGGTGAAATTAAATACATCCAATGATGTATGCTTGATATATTGCAGGGGGCATGCTAACTTTATTAT
>NZ_OOGT01000164.1 GCF_900323515.1 Acinetobacter stercoris
AAAGAACTCTCAATGCTATACTTTTTAATGATATTTATTTTTAAGAATCAATATCATTTATTCTTTAGATCCCGATAACGAACGTATTTTTCCCAATCAAATACATATATATCCGGATTATCAGGAATATCCCGTAAATTGCGCTGCGAGTCTAAAAGAGGTGTCCGAATTCCAAGAAAGCCAGCATATAGATTCAAAAAATCATAAGCACTTACTTTTTTGTCAATCACTTGCCTATGTTTCATATCACTACTTAAATGGAAAAAAGGAACGTTATAATTTGATTTATAGTCATTATCCACATAAAAATGATCCTCATCAATTGTCATGCCGTGATNAGAAAAATAAGTAATAGTAAAGCTTTGCTGGGTAGATCGTAATTTATAATAAATATTTTTGATAAAATGATCCATTTTACTAATACTTGATAAATAACAGTTTATACTTTCAGAATAATTTGAATATTGTCTTGGAAATTTAAACAAGCGTTCACAGGCATTTGGATGTGACCCCATCATATGAAGAAAGATCACGTTTTTTCTATCTTTATATTTTTTAATTTGTTGTGAAAATAAATTAACCAGCTCATCATCATCAATATTCTTTGACATATAGTTACCGCTTTTCAAATAAAGCTGATGGTCTGCATGAATAGCTATTTTAGATATTGCTGTATCATTTTTTCCTAAAAACCCCTGATTTGAAATCCATATAGTGTTGTAATTTGCCTGCTTAGCGAGGCTGATAACATTCTTACCAATATTAATATCTTTATTTTTATCAATCAGGGCTAAAGTTCTGGTTAAACTGGTCACTGTATTAGGTGCCGCAGAAACATAGTGCTTAATCAAAGTTAAAGGTATCTGGTCTAAAAATGGCGTTGTTTTTTCAGAAAAACCATAAAGTGACAAATAATCACGATGAACACTTTCACCAATAATAAACACCTGAGTATCATATTTAGGTGAAACTGAGCTAATTTTCCAGTCGACTGCCTTATCATTTTTTTCCAATAAAATTTGTTCTTCTTTTTTGTATAAATATGCAGCTCGAACAGTTTGTACCAAGAAAAGGTTATATACATTAAAAATCATTAATAATACAATCATTTTCTTAGAAAACTTTAAATGGTATTCAACCTTACAAAANCCAAAATAATGTATGCATGCCAACATCAAAATCATTGAGAAAATAATAAATTTAAGTTTTATTTGATAAAAAAACTCAAAAGCCTCATTAACATTAGTTTGCGATATTGAGGCAATAATTCCCAAAGACATATGCCCTTGTAAAAAACCAGTTGCTGTTGAAATGTACAAAATAAAAATAAAAAGTGAAATATTAAAGAAAATATACTGTTTTTTTCGAACAATCTGTTTAATACAGATTAAAAATAATGCATTAATAATTACTACTAAAAAAAATATAAAAAACTCTTTTATCGTCAGTAAATAATCCCAAAACCCTAGTCCCACACAAAATCCCAATGAAATAAGAAAGGGATAGACCCTATATATTTTCTTCAGCATAAATACGAAAACAAAATGTATAAAATTGGATGTCTTTATACCGTTTTATTTTCAAATCACTTTATGCAATTACGAATTTCTAATTATCGACTAAACCCATTTTATGGATGCTGCAAAATAATCTCTGCCACATGATCCGCCTCTTTAAAAGATGGTGAAAATGGCAATTGTTTAAGCTGAGTATCTGTTGACACCAAGCCAGAATCAATAATCTGGTCAATCGAAGCAGTTATACGATCTTGCTTTATTCTCTCTGTTTTTATGACCCCAACTTTACAACCAGCAGTCAATGCTTCAAAAATCATGGAAACACTATCTTCTGTGACCCAGACTGCTTCTGCTTTTTGCATTTCTTCGAAAATCCAGCCTTGGGGAGTTTCATCAACAGGAAAAATTTGTATCATGGATGAAATTTTTTGTTGTTGTAGCAATGAGATAAACTCAGAAGGTGTTCGACGAGAAGTCGTTAAGATTATTTCTGTCTCTGGATTATCCTGAACGATATTCTGAATCGCATCTAATACTTTATTCTCATTCCAGGCATGTCTTTTTGATGCTCCGCCCAAAGCAATTAAAATACGACCCGCTTGATGTTGTTGCTTATTTACAATTGGATTTAAAGCACCTTTAGTGATGATGACATGATCTGATGCCTGCACATCATCATGTTCTGGAATTACAACATAATCAAACCAAGAAAAAGGGAAATTGGGTTTCATTAAAATCAGTGTTTTAGCCTTTGGATACACTTTTCCAAGAAGTAAGACCCGAAGTTGAGTATGGCTACCTACTCCAAAAATATAGTCAGGTTCCTGTTGAATTGCTGAGGAGGCATGTCTAAATCGGGATAAAAACAAGCTAAAAACAGGTAATTGCTCAATAGACACTTCTTCGAAACTAACATGCTCTGTATCTGTACTTTGTCTTTGCAGCGCCTTATATAAACCGAGCGCCTGAGAACGATGCCCTGCTTTACCATCACTCACATAGACAATATGCATAGAGATATTTCCTCAGAAAAATTGCAATAAAAAAGGCGAAACGTTAAAGCTTCGCCTTTGATCTTAACCGATCAACTTATTTTACGTAAGTCAACCAGTGAGCATATTTAGGATCTTTACCCTGAACCGCATCAAAAAATGCTTTTTGGATACGTTCAGTTACTGGACCACGACGCCCTTCGCCAATTTGACGATCATCATATTCACGAATTGGAGTTACTTCAGCAGCAGTACCAGTAAAGAAAGCTTCATCTGCAATATAGAACTCATCACGAGTAATACGACGTTCAATTACGTCTATACCAAGATCTTTAGCAATAGTAATTACGGTTTGACGAGTAATACCATCAAGTGCTCCACCAGCTAGATCCGGGGTATGCAAAGCACCATCTTTAACCAAGAATACGTTTTCGCCAGAGCCTTGACATACAAAACCTTGTGGGTCCATAAGCATTGCTTCATCATAACCTGATTGTGCAACTTCCTGATGAGCCAAGATAGATACAGTATAGTTACCAGATGCTTTCGCTTTGCACATAGTGACGTTTGGATGGTGGTGAGTAAAAGATGAAGTTTTTACACGAATACCTTTCGCCATAGCTTCTTCACCAAGGTAGGCACCCCACCCCCATGCCGCTACAGCAACATGAATTGTATTGTCAGTCGCTGCAATACCCAATTTTTCTGAACCGATAAAAATAATTGGACGTAAATAGCAAGACGCTAATTTATTTTCACGTACCACATCAATTTGAGCTTGCTCAATCGTAGCCTGATCAAATGGAACTTTCATTTGATAGATTTTTGCAGAGTTAAGCAAACGTTTTGTATGATCTTGGAGACGGAAAATCGCGGTTCCATTAGGAGTTTCATAGGCACGGACACCTTCAAACACACCCATACTATAGTGTAATGTATGAGTCAAAACGTGAATTTTTGCTTCACGCCAGTCAACTAGTTGTCCATCTTGCCAAATAAAACCATCACGATCAGCCAAATTCATGGCACACACTCCAAATTTTTACACAATTATTCACTTTCCAACGCGAAAATCGCTGTTGGATCAATTAATCTTTGCCATAACTTGCAAACGACCTCTCGGGTATCGTGCCAATCCGCTGCACTAACCTGCATATTATGATTTGCAAGTGCTAAACGGTGGCTCTCGGCGCGTTCACTGAGATAAGCTTGAATCAATGCGGATACATCGTCGCTGGATAAGCAACCTGCCTTTTTGGCATCTTCAAGGATTCGTACATTGTCGGAATAATGGGCGAGATCAGGATTCGTCCCACTCCAGGCTAATACAACATACTGTGCCATAAATTCTATGTCAACGATACCACCTGCATCTTGTTTTAGGTGAAAAATTCCATGTTTTTTTTGCTCTTTTGATGATCCGAGATGGTCTTTCATCTTTTGACGCATATTCAAAACTTCTTTGCGGACTGTTTCCTCATCTCTAGGTAAAGTTAAAATCTTGCAACGTAACTGCTCAAACGTATCTCTCAAAGACTGTTCACCCGCAATAGATCTTGCCCGAACTAAAGCCTGATGCTCCCAGACCCAAGCACTTTTAAACTGATATTGTTCAAATGCTTTTAAACTGGTTACAAGTAAACCTGCTTCACCTGAAGGACGTAATCGTGTATCGATTTCATATACACGCCCATCCAGCGTTTGTGTCGTCATCAGCGACATAAACTTCTGGGCAACTCGCATCGCGAACTCAAAACCACTGATAGACTTAGTCCCATCTGTATCAGCCTGTTCATCCATATAGTGGATAAACACAAGATCCAGATCTGAACCATACCCCAACTCAATACCACCAACTTTACCATATCCAACAACAGCAAAAGCCATATGATCAATGGAACAGCGCTTTCCTTCTGCATCCAAGGGATAACCATGTTTTCTAGCCACTGTCTGATAAGCAATATTTAATGTGGCAATTACTGAAACTTCTGCAATATCCGTCAATGCATCGGACACTTTCATTAATGGACTTTCAGCCAGAACATCACTTGCTGCAACTGTCAATACGTTGGATTTTTTAAATAGACGTAAAACACGCATTTGATCTTCAACCTGATCAATTTCAATACGTAGTAATTGCTGTCGTAATGAATCTTCCAGATCTTTACGTTTAGGCAATTCAAAGTCCATAGATAGAAACTCGTCTAGTAGAACTGGGTAATGCGTCAATTCCTCACAGATCCAAGGACTCACTGTTGCCATTTTAACGAGACGCTGTAAAGCACCTTTACTTTCGATTAGCATGACCAGATAAACAGTACGGCGCATGACTGATTCAACCAGTGGCATCAGACGCATTAATGCAACCTGTGGCTTATCTGACTGTAAAATGGCTTCTATCAAATGCGGCCAAAACTCTTTTAAACGTTGCACAGCTTTTACAGGTAGTTTTTTTATCGCATGTCCAAACCAAAACTCATGAATCAGGTTCTTGGCATCATCATCCAACACTTCATCCAGTTGCTTTTCAAGCTGACTAAAGCTTTCTGTTGGAGAGTCATGACCTTTTTCCTTAATTAGATGTTCAAACTGATAAGTTACTTTAGAACGTTTTTCATTTAAAACATCCAGAAAATCCTGCCAGCTTTCAAAACCCAGAGTCTCAACTATCCTATTTCTTAAATCATCTTCTGATGGTAAGGACTGCGTTTGCTGATCATTTAAAGCTTGAATCGCATGTTCTACACGGCGTAAAAAAAGATAAGCATCTTCCAGGTCTAAAACTGCCTGCGAATCAAGTAATCCGACTTCTCCCAAATGCTTTAAGCTGACCAGACATTGCCGATCTTGTAATTCAAGTTTTGAACCACCATAAATGAGCTGAAAAACCTGAACGATAAATTCCACCTCACGGATTCCACCTGCCCCCAGCTTGATATCATCAGCAATATTTCTTCGCGCAACTTCACGCTCAATCATGGCTTTCATTTCACGCATCGCTTCAAATGCAGTGTAGTCCACATATTTACGAAATACGAAAGGACGTGTCATTTCCAACAGTTCATCCCCTTGCTGACCACCAGAAACCACACGAGCCTTAATCCATGCATAACGTTCCCATTCACGCCCATGCTGACTTAGATATTTTTCAAAAGCGATATGACTTATCGCCAAAGGAGAACCATCTCCCCAAGGGCGTAAACGCATATCAACACGGAATACAAAACCATCTGCCGTAATATGTTCCAGAAGATAAATAATCTTTTGCCCCCAGAGAATACAGAATTGTTGTACGTCAATACATTTTCGACCATTGGTTTCACCTTGCTCATCAAAGGCAAAAATCAAGTCTATATCACTGGATAAATTAAGTTCCTGCGCTCCCAATTTCCCCATAGCTATCACAATCAGGTCTTGTAAATAACCGCTATATCCAACGGGTTCACCATGTTTGGCAACTAACGGAATACGGGCAAAAGCTTTAGCTGCACAAATACTGGCATCAGCAAAGTCAGATAACTCTCTTGTCAAAGTCACGACGTCTGTTAACTGATTTGCATCTTGCCAAATCCATCGAAACATTAAACGAGCACGTAAAATACGCAGACTACGCATCCATATCGTTTCATCAGATATATCCTTTAACGTCTCTTGAACAAGAGTATTAATTTCTATTGTTGTGAGTGATTTTAAAAACTGATCCCCAGTATAATCTTGTTCTAATAATTCTTGATGTAATCCCAAAACCTGTTCAGCATACTGACTTGCACGTAAAGTTTTTTGCAATTGTTCAGCGTTCATTTAAAAAGCCTTCAACTCATTGATCTTATCTTCTTATTTATATCAGCTAGATTATCTAAGTGGGGGAGTTTTTTTAATTATTCTTGTTTTCGTCTTTATTTTAAATAGGATTTAAACCTGATAATCAGATAAGTTTGGCATGTTTTTGTAAATCATCTGTTATTAAACTCTGATGTGAGGCTGTCGCAACAGGCAGAACCACCTTAAATGTCGTTCCTTCTCCTTCTTTTGAGATTACGCTAATTTCACCATTATTCATATCAACAAAACGTTTACACAACACCAGACCCAAGCCAGTCCCTTTTTCACCAGATGTCCCTTTTAGGCTCACTTGAATTCGTGGTTCAAAAATATTTTCAATCTGGTTTGGAGACATTCCCAAACCTGTATCCTTGATCGAAATTTCAACACCTTTATCACTCTGCTGAGCATCAATTGTCACTTTTCCAGTACCATCTACATGTGTAAATTTTAATGCATTAGAAACAAGGTTTTGAATAATCGATGTCACCATATTTATATCAGCATACACTTTGAGATGTTCAGAAACATGATCAATCAACTGAATATTCTTTTTAACTGCTAGAGTATTTAGCACATTGAAAACAATTTTTGTCGCTTGTTTTAAAGGGAAATTGATTGGATGATAAACAAAACGCCCACCCTCTGCCATCGCCCAATTTAACAGGTTTTCGAGTAAGTTATAGGTAGATTGGGTGGTATCAAATAAATAGTCTGCAATATTTTGAATACTGTTATCGTCCAAAGTCTCACGCTCTTGTGAGAGCACTTCAGAAAAACCTAAAAGCCCATGAAAAGGAGCACGCAGATCATGTGCTATGATCTGGAAAAACTTGGTTTTACTATAGTTTAAAGCACATTGCTGTTCATACAGTTCTTTGAGTTCATCATATTCGGAACGCATTTCAATAACACGAATTAATCCTGTTGCAAACTCATGTACCAGTTCAAGATTTTTTTCAGCAAATGGCTGTAACTCATCATCAAATAAAATCACTTGCCCAATAGACTGATGTTGATTAACTTTTAAATCAAAAGCAATAATTCTATTATGGTCAGCACCCAAGAACCTGATATGGTCAGAAAATGCTTGATATTGGGGATGATTGACGCCGATTACTGTTTCATTACCAAAATATGAAAGTAAATTGGCTTCTTTCTTTGCTCTAAATGCTTTAAAACCTTCAGAAGATGAATACCAGATATAAGGCTCGTCATGAAATGCCAAGACTGCACTTTCAGCCTGCAAAATTCCTCGTGCAAACCTCAGAAAACCATCAATTTGATTCTGTGGAGTAAGTACACCTAGCAGAAGAGCCATATGGCATGCACTCAGCTGGTCTGCTTGACCGATATCAATGAGTTCAAGTCTCATATCAACTCTCCTTTGTTATGTGCTAATCGTATAGAAGTTCTTATTTCTTATTCGAAGTTTTCAATACATCACAAAATACTATAACAATAATACATTAAAAATAACACTCCATTACATAAAGAATATGTAATATTACTTGCTATACAGCATTTCCGTAAATAAAAAAAACCATTTGTTTGAAATCATATTTTTTTTAATATTATTACTTATTTTTTATTTGAAAATTGATTTTCTACTTTTTAAAATGCCTATTTTTTACACTTTTCTCTTTATATTTCATAGTCAAAATTTGTTGAAGCGTCAGGTAAACTTAATTTAAAGACTGTACCTACACCAGATCTGGATTTCACCTCTATTTGACCATGATTCATATCAATAAAATGTTTACATAAGACGAGTCCCAAGCCAGTACCTTTCTCACCAGAAGTGCCTTTATGGCTAACTTTGATATTTGGTTTAAAAATATTTTGAACTTGCTGGGAACTCATCCCCAAACCAGAATCCTGAATATAAATTTCTATTTTGTGATCTTTTTGAGCAGCGCGAATACTTACCTTTCCATTTCCATCAGTTGCGGTGAATTTAAGTGCATTTGAAACCAGATTCTGGATAACCGAGGTAATCATATTTATGTCCGCGAGTAACATCAAATGTTCAGGAACATCGTCTATCAGCTGAATATTTTTTTTAAATGCTAATGGACTTAAAATTTCACAGACAATCTTTGTCACCTGTTTTAAATTAAAACGGATAGGGTGATAGACAAACTGACCTTCTTCAGCCATAGCCCAATTAAGTAAGTTTTCCAATAAATTATATGTAGACTCTGCAGTCTCATGTAAATATTCACTAATATTTTGAACATCTAAATCATGTAAAGTTTCACGTTCTTTCGCTAATACTTCTGAAAATCCGAGTAAACCATGAAATGGAGCACGTAGATCATGTGCAATAATCTGAAAAAAACGTGTCTTGCTAGTATTTGTTGCTACCTGCTGCTCATATTTTTCTTTTAATTCTGCATTTTCAAATTTAAGCGCAATAAACTTAACCATTTGTTGTATAAATTCAAAGGCCAGGTCAATACCATTCTGTTCATAATATTCTTTATTATGATCAAAAAAAGTAACTCTACCAAAACTATTTGAAGTATTTTTCTTTCGTAAATCAAAAGAAATAGCCCTGTTATGAGGAACTCCCAATTCATGAATACAATTGGAAAAATCTCCATACCTATGATGCTTCTGATCTATCACTAATGCACCATCAAAGAAATGATGAATACATTCTGAAGCATCTTGTTGACCTTTATTTAACGCATTAAACTTGTCAAATTGGTTAAACCAAATATATGGCTCATCATCAAATGCCAAAATTGCATTTTCGGTTTTCAGAAAACTACGTGCTAATTTTAAAAAACCTTCAATTTCATTATCAGGAGTAAAAACATCCAATAATAAAGCAATCTTACATGCGCTGAGTTGCTCAGTCTCACTGATTTCCAAAAGATTCAAACCCATTATCGATACTCAAAACAACTTCTATTTCAACATTTGGATTTTTTAATTGGGCTATCTTTTAGATTAAAGATATGCTCTTTTTCACAATCAAACATCATTCACAACAAGACACCATCAAACATTGTAGTTTATCTCAATCATATTTGTTTAAAAAGAACTTAACTCTATGCAAATACATTTTCTTTGCTTGAATATCAAATTGATTTCAAATTGAAACAATAGAATCCTTTCTGGATATGCTCTCCTCGTA
>NZ_OOGT01000126.1 GCF_900323515.1 Acinetobacter stercoris
AAATAAAATCATATTCCAAAATTACTTTAATTTTTTCCTATAATCATTTAGAGTAGCTGCACTTAGCGCTCTTAGCTTAACTGGATAGAGCAGTTGCCTCCTAAGCGACCGACGTGGGTTCGAGTCCCGCAGAGCGCACCATGATAAAATTAAACGGCATATAACGCAGTATAAATGGTGCTTTAAGCATATTGAAAATCACTTTTTTTGATAATTTAACTTAATCTCATATTTTTAATGCTAACGTAAAACACTTTCAAATTTGTAGTAAATGAATGGTTATCAAAACAGGACCTGGCTGAATCGACAGCCCTAAAATCTTTTGAGCATTATCTTTTCGCCCCCAAATACTCCTAATAAGCTGTGCAAATGACCATGATACAACTAAACTTTTTCCTGTATAAACTCATTTTATGATATAAAATCGCCCTTTGTTGCTTTCTCCTATTTAGGCATTTTTATGAAACAAACTTCATCATCTGATGATACTGAGTCATCTATTTTAGGTTGGAAATTTGTTGCAATTGTGGGAGTTTTAACTGCCATTTTTTTTACGTGTTTATTTTTAGCCATGTCCAAAGAACCTGACTATATGCCTAGCCAAAAACGAAAAGCAGCCATTGAACAAAATGCACAATCACACGCATCACAGCCAGTAGATCAAAACACATCTAAATAGTTTTTTAGATATGTCATAGGAACAAAAAACCACTCCAGAGAGTGGTTTTATTTTATGTTAAGTCTATGCTTAAAAGGATTTTATAAAGCTGCAATCCCGTTAAAATATAAATAATCTTGGGGAATATCCCTTACAAGATTACTATACAGCTCGTATCAGTTTATTCCTCACTGACCTTGATCAGAACTTTACCAAAATTTTGCCCGCTCAATAAATGGATAAAAGTTTGAGGTGCATTTTCGATTCCATCGACTATTTCTTCTTTAATGCTCAATTTTCCTTCAGCAATCCACTGATTTACATCTTTTTTAAATTGCTCATAATATTGTTCATAATGGTCATTTATAAGAAAGCCTTGAATGTGCAATCGCTTACTAATAATTTCGATCATAAGTTGAGGAATACGATTTGGTCCTTCTGGTAACTTGTTTGCATTATAATGTGCAACCACTCCACAAACTGGAATTCTGGCATAATTATTTAAAAGAGGTTGAACAGCTTCAAAAACAGCGCCGCCTACATTTTCAAAATATACATCAATACCATTGGGCAGTGCTTCTGTTAAACGTTGCTTAAAATCGGGAGATTTGTGGTCAATACACTGATCAAATCCTAAAACCTCAACCGCGTATCGACATTTTTCTTCACCACCTGCAATGCCAACAGTATAGGCTTGTTTAATTTTTGCGATTTGCCCAACTACAGAGCCTACTGCCCCAGTTGCAGAAGCGACAACAACGGTTTCATTTACTTTAGGCTGCCCGATATTGAGCAACCCATGATACGCAGTAAAACCAGTCATTCCAACAAGACTTAGCGCATGTGAAAGGTGTTCAGTGTTTTTATCTAATTTGATTAATCCTGTTCCGTCAGAAACCTGATATTCCTGCCAACCTGAAAAACTACTCACCAAGTCACCAATCTGAAAATCAGGATGTCTAGAATCTACTATTCGGCTAATTGTTCCGCCAACGATGGTATCACCCAACTCGAGCCTGTCCGTATACCAGGTTTCTGTCTCAGCCATGGCCTGAGACATTAGACCACGCATATAAGGATCTAATGACAAGTAGATTGTTTTTAACAAAACCTCGCCATCATTAAGTGGATCAATTTGCTGTTGTACAAGTTGAAAGTTGTCTAATTGAGGTATTCCGTCAGGACGTGATTTTAATATCACTTGTCGATTTATAATATTCTGATTCATATTTTTCACCATACTTTATTTTTTGCATTACTCGATATGAGCAGCCATGTGGTTTGGGAGATATTTAGGATCTGTTGACGTTTCAAAGGTTGCGACTATAGTGTTTTTAGGAGATATCGAGTTCAGCTTGTGAAATTTAGCAAGCAATTGATAGCGACATATCGGAAAAACTTTCTCCTTCCATAGAAATGTCGCTAAAATCACTTACGTTTTGAAATGGGTACAAAACTTAAATTTTCTGGGCCAGTGTAATGTGCACTTGGACGTATGATTTTACCGTCCTGACGCTGTTCGATAACATGTGCAGACCAACCTGCTGTTCTCGCAATCACAAACAATGGCGTAAACATTTCTGTTGGAATTTCCATCAGGTGATAACTCACTGCGCTATACCAGTCGAGATTTGGAAACATTTTTTTAGCATCCTGCATCACTTTTTCCAAACGTTCTGCAATATCGTACATTTTTGTATTTTGTTGGGCTTGTGCTAAATCTTTTGCCACACTTTTGATTACTTCATTACGTGGATCTGAAATGGTATATACAGGATGACCAAAGCCAATTATGACTTCTTTATTTTCTATACGTTTTCGAATATCTTGCTCCGCAACATCAGCATTGTCATAGCGCTGCTGAATAACAAATGCAACCTCGTTTGCACCACCATGTTTTGGTCCTCTTAAAGCTCCAATCCCTCCAGCAATAGCTGAATAAAGATCAGAGCCAGTCCCAGCAATCACTCGAGAAGTAAATGTTGAAGCATTAAATTCATGCTCAGCATACAAAATCAGTGAAGTGTGCATCGCTTGAACCCATTCTGTATCTGGCTTTTTCTGATGCAATAAATGTAGGAAATGTTCACCTACCGAATCATCTTCTGTTTCGACATCAATACGTTTGCCATTATGGCTATAGTGATACCAATACAGTAATATTGACCCTAAACTAGCAATTAATTTATCTGCAATATCACGTGCTTGAGCATCACTATGTTCCTGATGTTCTGGAGTTAAACACCCCAGTACCGAAACACCAGTACGCATTACATCCATAGGGTGGGCAGAAGGAGGCAATTGCTCTAAAGCAATTTTTAAATGTGCAGGTAATCCACGTAAAGCTTTTAACTTTTGCTTATAGGTTTTTAATTCGGAAGTATTGGGTAATTTGCCATGAATTAATAAATATGCGACTTCTTCAAATTCACTACTTTTTGCCAAATCAAGAATATCATAACCCCGATAATGTAAATCATTGCCACTGCGACCAACTGTACAAAGTGCTGTATTCCCAGCAACCTGACCACTCAATGCAACTGATTTTTTGGGCTTAAATGTTGTTGATTCCATGATATTCTCTCCTGATTATTCTATTCTTTTGCCAATTTTGCGGACAAATCCATCTGATCTTTTACGATACCAAGTATGTTTGACCTATCTATTTAGATTTTGCAAAAGCAGTATCTAAATAGGTCTCATAAGCATAATAATTGATACGTTGATACAACTCCTCACGGGTCTGCATGAGATCGATTACGTTCTTTTGCGTACCATCCTTGCGTAACCGGGTATAAATATTTTCTGCAGCTTTGTTCATTGCTCTAAATGCTGACAATGGATACAGGGCAAGGCCAATGTTAACCGAAGCCAATTCTTCAACAGTAAATAAAGGGGTAGCTCCAAACTCGGTTATATTCGCTAAAATAGGGACATCAAATAAATCTGTAAACGAGCGATACATATTCAACTCAGTAATCGCTTCAGGAAACAGCATATCCGCACCAGCTTCGATATATGCTCCTGCCCGATCAACTGCAGCCTGCAAGCCTTCCACAGCCAGTGCATCAGTTCTCGCCATGATGACAAAACTTTCATCTGTACGTGCATCAACAGCGGCTTTTATCCGGTCAACCATTTCATCTTTAGAAACGATTTCTTTATTTGGCCGATGACCACAACGCTTAGCTCCTACCTGATCTTCAATATGCATTGCTGCAGCACCAAATTTAATGAGTGATTTTGTAGTCCGTGCGATATTAAATGCAGATGGTCCAAAACCTGTATCAGCGTCCACCAATAAAGGCACATCACATACATCTGTAATTCTACGAACATCTGTTAAAACATCATCTAAGTTACTGATTCCTAGATCAGGTAGTCCCAGAGAACCTGCTGCAACACCGCCACCAGACAAATAGATCGCCTTATAACCTGCTCTTTCGGCTAACAATGCATGATTGGCATTGATTGTTCCAACAACTTGTAACGGATGTTCATTTTCGACTGCGGTACGAAACCTTTGCCCAGGTGTGATAAAGGTCATAGAATTCTCTCCATAACTTGAGCTAAAAAATTGAATTTGAAATGGGTATGATCGCAAAGGAAAACTCAGAAAATTTCTATTTATGAGTTTTCCTAAACTGACTTAGTCATACGATATTAAAAAAGATTGGCATCCTGATATTTCAGATATCATGCCCAAAAGCCGCGTTGTTCTGCCCACTCTTGTAAAGCATCCAAACATTGATCCATCAATTCAGGTTGATTGCGGTAATAATGTGTTGCTCCCTTAATCTCCACATATGTTTTATCAGGAGTTGCAAGCGCATCACGAATGATAGGATTATGTGTTGCAGGAACAGCATCATCAGCTTCATTTACGATTTGTAAAACAGGGGTTTTACGTATCAAAGTTGCATTGACTGAACCTTTTGCATTTGAATAATCATAAGACCATTGTGACAACCAGCTGCGTAATGTAGAAAAGCGTGCCAAACCTGCAGGTGCTGCATTAGCTTCTTTCGGATTACCCAAATAACAGTCATTTTCTTTACGACCATTTGGATCTACATTCACATCAAGCCAGCGTACATCACACATCGTTCGATGTGTAACAAAACCCCGTTCCATTTCACCATTTTTCTTCAATGCTTCCAGCATTTCCAAAGCCCAGTGTGAAATTTTACGATTTCGTTCTCGCTGTTTTTCTCTAAAAGCCAGCACAAAATCCTGTGTATATTGCGGTTTGTTAGGACAATCGGGAGAGTAAATATCAAATTCAGGATTTCTAATATCTGGATTGCTTTCTATAATGACTGATGGATCCGTCCATTCAGTAAGCGTTTCTGCTCGACTTAAATGCGCTGCAATAAAAATAACGCCGTCAGCAGGAATCAGTTGAGCATCTTTCAGATTATATGGGTCACCAGCTGGTGTCTGAGTAATCGTCGGGTTTTCTGCCTGTGCCTGGTAAAATAATGATAAAGATCCACCACCAGACCAACCCACCAGAACAACCTTTTCGTAACCTTTTACTTCTTTTGCGTAACGGATATATGCACCTAAATCTTGAACCACTTTCTCCATAATCAGTGCGGTATCATTATAAGGATAACGACTATTTGCACATAATACATGTCGTCCAGCACTTGCTGCCAAGGCTATTGGCATAGGCAACTGCGCCAAATTTCCCGATGGATGCATCATGACATATAAAATTTTGGACTCAACGCCTTTAGGAATCAGAAACTGCCCTTCAACAGTCACTTCACCTACTGGCCCATGAAAACTATAAGTCTCTACAATTTTTTCTGGATCATAAAACTTCAAAAGAACAGGGATACGATCAAAATCATACTTTTGGGATGGTGTCCGAATGGATTGGTCATAGTCCTTTGGTGTCAGATTCCGTACATCCGGATGAATACTGTTATTCATTATGCAACTCCTGTTTGCTTACGATCCTGTGATTTTTCCAGTGACCATGCTTTCAGGTTATCACGTGCTGTTTCTCTCGCATGTACATGAAAAGACTCACCAGCACTATCGAAGGTCAGCTCAAGATTTACACCATTTGGGTCTTCAAAATAGATAGATTCAACAAAGCCATGATCCAGCGCTCCGACAACAGGTACTCCAGCTGCTTCCAAACGAGCCTTTGCAGTTAAAAGCTGCTCTCTGTTACTCACCTTGAATGCGATATGATTAATCGGAGGGTGAGGCGTAGTCATTGCACTGGTTGGTTCATCCAAAATATCAAAAAAAGCAATACATGATTTATCTTCCAACTCGAAAAACAAATGCATATAAGGTTTAGTAAAAGCTGGACTTGGAAGATCACGTTCATCTACTCTAAGTGCATGTACCAGAGGCCACCCTAACAAATCCTCGTAGAAATGACGTGTTTCTTCAGCATCGTAGCAAAAGTACGCTGCATGATGTAAAGATTGCACAGGAATACTTATTTTATCGATATGTTGATCAGCAGATAAAATAGTACGTCCTAATTCACTTTTTGTACTTTGATCATTTTTCATGTCATTCTCCTTGACTGGTTTTGATTTGAAGATTTATCCACGACTTCCACTAAAAGGAATTATGTAAAAACTTTTTGAGTATTCAAATTTAAGGGAGCAGCTGCTTTAACATTTTGTCTTAACCATTTCATAGAGCCTCCTCCCAGACTTTTATTGAGCGCTTGCTGAGCATGATCAACGGCATGTAACAGTTTGGGTAAGGAAATACCTGTATCAAAACCGCTCTGCTCTGCCATTAACACCAAATCTTCGGTTGCCATATTTCCCGCTGCGCCAGGCGCGAAAGGACATCCGCCAATTCCGCCGACACTGGCATCAAACCAGCGAATTCCACTTTGTAAAGCAGCCCAAGCATTTGCAACAGCCATTCCTCTGGTGTCATGTAGATGAATAACAACTTTCTCCTGAGGAATGTATTTCAATATTTCATCTATACGTTGACTCACCTGTGCTGGTGCTGCAGAACCAATTGTATCGGCAATAACAATCTGGTCAGTACCAGCTTCATACATCTGTCTTGCAAGCTCAACTACACGCTGTAATGGTGTTTCACCTTCGTATGGGCAATCGAATGCAACTGATATATAGGTTCTTGAACGTATATTTAACTGCTTACTCTGTTCAATAAGGTTTAAAGTGGACTGAATTGCTTCTGGTAAACCCATATTGATATTTTTTTGATTCATGGTTTCAGTTGCACATAAAACTAAAGCCACTTCTTTTACACCGACTTCCTGTGCTTTTTCCAAACCTTTTAGGTTAGGAACGAGTGCAAAACTATTTAAATGAGGAAATGCGTTTTGTACTTTAGGCAAGAGCTCTGCTGCATCCGACATCATCGGAACAGCTTTAGGAGAAACAAAACTGGTAACTTCCACATTTTCAATCCCTGCATCAACCAGCTTAGAAATTAGTGTAAATTTATCTTCAGTACTTACAGCAACGGACTGATTCTGTAACCCATCTCTTGGTGCCACATCAGTAATATAAATACGTTCCATAATCACCCCACAATTCCAGAAACTTTGAGGTGAGTAATTTCCTCATCCGAATAGTTTAACCACTCATGCAACACTTCATCTGTATTTTGACCAAGCATTGGAGAAGCTTTAAATTTTGATCGCTTTGCATTGGAAAGTTTAATAGGATTACCTGGCATATCCAGTTTTTCACCAGAAGGTAAATCCACTGAAACGACCATATCTCGTGCAAGAACCTGAGGATCTGTCAACGTTTGAGCCATATTGTTTACAGGACCACACGGAATTCGAACTTCCTGCAGTTTTTCCAACCAGTATGCTGTTGGATGTTGAGTTAATTTATCCGTGATTAATTTATCAATCTGGTCTTTTATGGCAAATCTGACTGGTTGAGCTTTTAATTCTGGCTTTTGTAATTCAGGGATCTGGATAAAATCAGCAAAGCGCTCAAAGAATGGGTCACCGATACAGGCGATGATAATATGCCCATCTTGTGTAGGGTAACAGTTATAAGGAACATGGACAAAGTGACCATTACCAATACCTTGCGGAATTTCATTCGACATCAAATGCATGGTTGCCATATAGTTCAAGAGTGAAACCTGCACATCCAACATTGAAATATCTACATGTTGACCTTTACCTGTATGCTCCCTTTCTGCCAGTGCGGCAAGCACACCCAATGCACCAAAGACTCCACCACCCAAATCCCCCATCGGAATGCCACTCCGGATCGGTCCAGTTTCAGGTGTTCCTGTGATCGACATACCACCACCCATTGCCTGAATCACCTGATCAAAAGCAGGACGATTTATTTCAGGTCCTGTTTCACCAAAACCTGTCACAGAGCAGGTTATGATCCTCGGATTCACTTTGATTAGACTTTCATGATCTATACCCAGACGTTTAGTTACACCAACACTGAAATTATCAAAGACAACATCGGCTTTACGGACAAGATCCAAAAAAACTTCACGACCCTCTGATTTCTTTAGATCAATACAGACACTTTCTTTATTGCGATTTAAAGTGAGAAAATACGCTCCTACACCATCTTTTGAATAAAGCTTGTCATTTTCCAATAGACGTCGTGTTTCCTCACCTTTTACAGGAGGTTCAACCTTAATCGTTCTTGCGCCCAGATCAGAAAGTATCATTGTTCCATAGGGACCAGAGACCATATGCGTTAAATCAAGAACGGTTATATGTTCTAATGCCATATCTTCACCTCCAATGTTGCAATGGCAATTCTTATTTCTATATGCTATTAAGCAGCAACCATGCCAACAACCAAGATAAACACAACATATTGTTTAATAAGTAGTTTTTTATTAAATTTAAAATTCAAAAAAACACAATAATGTTTCATCAAAATGAAACACAAATAAATAAAATAAAAATATTTATATTAATCAATTAAATAATAAAACAAACATCAAGATAAATGAAACAATGAAACGTTTCAAAATCACTTCAAACATGAAACAAACTATGAGTGGGAGATTCTGGCAATGCAATATATGCATCCACAACAAGACCTTTACTCCATATAAATATTTGATATAAAATAAAAATGGACGTTATTTATAACGTCCACTCATTTACCATGATGATTATAATCACTGTAGCGACAATCGTTCTGATGGTAAAAAATTCAATCCAGCATCAAACTTTGCAACAGATTCAAGATAATCCTTAAACACTTCACTTTCGATCCATTTTTTAAAAACTGCTTCATTTGTCCACTGTTCAACCAGATATAATTCATTTGGATTAGCATAAGGCCGATAAACCTGAATGCTCACCAGCCCATCTTGTTTTTCACAAACTGAGCAGATTTTTCTGGTTTTTCCGATTGCTTCATCAGCGTATTCAGCTACAAAAATACGATGGGTGATGAACTCATACATGTTGTTCTCCTCTCAAAAGTCCAGGTGTAGGACGTTGTTCAGGGCAACTTCTAGTTTCTTCAATCGACTCAAAAGGGACAACCCATGCATTATGCAGATCAAAAAAAGAAAGCTCATCATTTAGGAGATCTGTACTTAGATCATGATCGTCTTTATATTTACACCATGCATGAAAATCCTGTTCTGAATTAAACCAAAACTCTGTCATAACATCAAAAGGAAACTCTGGAGCATTATCAGGATGCTTAACATAATGCCGGATGTAACGGCGTACATACTGTGCACAAAACGTCGGATATCCCCAAGGGGCATGCCAGTTTTCATAATGTTCTACAAATTGTTCATAACTTAAATGGGGTTGGCGTTTTATAAAAGCTTTAATTTTATACATAATACATTCCTTCTCATTATGCTTTTTACTCACCGCTAAATTTGTCCAAATGTTTTTAAATAATAATGGGTATCCATATATTCAACCATTCTGATAATTTTACCTTCAGAATTGAAGTGATATAAAAAATGGTAATAGTTTGAGTATGTTACCCCATCCTTAAAAATAAAAGTGCCAAATACTTCTGATGCCACACGATTTTCTTCAGCAGTCATATTTAAAATTTCAAGTTCAGCATGAGTAACATTTTCACCAAAATTAGCTTTAACAGCCTGTAAATATTCACTGCCTTTTAATTCACTTACAGCTGGTGAATTTCCTGGAATGATATGAACTACATCTGGAGCTAGTAAGTTTTCTAAAGCTTTGTAGTCTTGACTTACAAAACCATCAAAAAAAATTTTGGTGTTGAGTTTATTTCGTTCAATATCCTGCATTTTCGCTCCCTGAAATTTTCTTATACGAACAAAGACAAATCTTTCTTTAATTCCAAATTTGCCCAGTCCGATCAATCATTAGCAACTGAATTTGGCAGTATTTATATGCGTTAAACTTATGCAAAAAGCTTACTCGCATGGTAACTATCCATATGTTCAGTCAGTTTCGTAATGAGATTCTGCTCATTAAAATGAAAGAGAAAATGGTAAATATTTTCATAGATTAAACCATTATTAAATTCAAATAATCCAGTGGCTTCCAGTGCAACCAGATTATCTTCCGCAATAATATTTGAAATTTCAATTTTGGCATTCTTTACTTTGCCACTAAAAGCTGACTGAACAAAATCACTAAATTCTGCTGCAGATGTGAAATGCGTCGCTATAGGTGATTTTCCTGGTAAAATGTATTGCATTTCATCTGCTAAAAGCTGATGAAGGTTCTCAAAGTCAGACTTGGTCAGATATTCTAAAAAGCGTTTAGCCTGAGTTTTGTTTAATTCCAGTTGACTCATTTAATTTCTCCTCGATTAGTTCCTCTGATATTTGCTATCACCTTTAACTTGATCTTTCCCAATTAATTTAGCTATATTTCTCAAAACAAATAAAACCGTTTAAAAGATAAAATAAATAAAGGTGATACCTCAAACTTCTATTAATATGGAAATGCCACTGACAAAAAAAGACTGTTATTTTGAGACTTGTTTTTTGCCATTAAATCT
This sequence comes from Acinetobacter stercoris, assembly GCF_900323515.1. GTDB lineage: Bacteria > Pseudomonadota > Gammaproteobacteria > Pseudomonadales > Moraxellaceae > Acinetobacter > Acinetobacter stercoris. Next base: position 10,639 of record NZ_OOGT01000126.1, read on the forward strand.
TTTTGAAAACTGCCACTGATAAAAACCTTATTGGCATGGTTATAATAAATTGCTGGACCTATAGAAAAACCTTCTGTCTTTGAGTTTTTAATTTTCACGCCATCCATTTCATCATTTTCAAACTGAGTGGAGTAATAACCAACAATACCCGGTTCCCAATTCCCCACTTTATAAGAGAACATATAATCAGCAAAAAACTCTGTGCCATTTTTATATTTAGTATCTTCATTTTTCCAATTTAAAGATACTCGTGGAGATATACCAGCTGAAAAACCACTTTCACTACGATATTTCACTCCAAATGTTGGTTGAATAGAATAGTGATTATTGGAAATATTTAATGCTTTCTGCTTTGAATATGAATTTGAAGGTATGACATAATAAATTGTCGCTGCTGTTTGCCAATTTTTCTTTTCGCCTAAATTCCACTGAAAAGCCAAAGGAGCAATTACAATATCACCTAAACCATCAGCAGTACTGGTCATGCGTCCATTTGGCATATCCAGTGAATTTCTAACTGATGCATAAGTTAAAATCAGTTCAGAAGCAACAGCATCAGCCTTCAATAAATGTGAATCCCATGCTGTAACGAATCTTAATGATTCAGAAACGACACTCAAATCAAAATTTAAATTTTCTGTTTTATTTCCTTTATGGTCATTTACCCGATTTGCTGTACCATAATAAGTCAAGCTTTGTAGGTAATTACCTGGGACTGGTGGATATTCTCCTATAAAATACATCGAACCACCTGGTGGATAACTCGATTTCCCGCTTTCAGCAGCAAATATTTCCTTAGATCCCAATAAAAACAAAACACCTGATACAACAGTTTTAACTCTAATATCCATATATTTCTCAATCCTTAAGATTATTATTTCTATCCATTAATAT
>NZ_OOGT01000112.1 GCF_900323515.1 Acinetobacter stercoris
TTAATAAGCAACTTTATAAAGCTGCTTATTAATAAATGGTTTTTATCAATTTTCTAAAACTTTTTCTAACAGTTCTTCACTTGGTGCAAAGTAATATGCGCCATCCAAAGGGGTTACAAAGTGTAGTAAACGGTCATGAATACCATCACCGCTTGTACCAAACATGCGATGTAACATGCGGTCAATGCGGGTTAAATCTTTAGTATAGGCAATAAAGAACAAACCTTGATCACCTTGACCATCTCCATAGGGCAATGAGTGACGCAAGATTTCTAACTCTTCACCTTCATCATCTTCAATTACTGCACGAGCAATATGTGAGTTTTCAGGTTTAACATCATCTTCAAGTTCAATGCTTTCAAGTTTGGTACGCCCAATGACGTTTTCCTGTGCATCAACTTTTAGACGTTTCCATTTATCAAGCTGATGTGCATAACGTTGAGCAAAAACAAAAGAACCATCTGCAAAGATTCCCGTATTTTCTCCAAGTAGCGCTGTTTCTGCTCGATCATCTGGAAATTGAGGGTTTTCTGTACCATCTATAAAACCAGTTAAATCACGTCCATCCAGATACCTGAAACAAACACGTTCATCCAGGACTTCAACTTGATCTTGGATACCGTCAAAGAAGCACTGACTCAAGGCAAAACAAATATCCGTTCTTGCACTTGCGATATGAATAATAAGATCTGCGGGGGCAACAGGCATATCAAAAGAACCTTGAATTGGCTCTAGTTGTTTAAAGCCCTCTGGTGACTTGTCATAAAGTTTTGACCAAAGCTCAGGCCCAAAAGCAACAGCGGTTTTAATTTCGGCTTCAGGATGTTGAGTGATTAGACGGTCTCGAGTTGTAAATAAATGATCCAGTTGCTTTTTTAACCCCGCTATAGTGAGATCTTTTAAACGTAAAACAATAAAGCGCGCATGATTTGATGGTAAAGGTAAAATTACCGATTGGGCTGTCATTTATAAATGGCTCCTCTATATTTTTATCTGTATCTGAGTCCATTGTGCATGATGCATTAAATACTGGATAGTGTTTAAGTTATACTTTTTTGCGATTAAATTAGTTATTGGTAATTTTTATATTCAGCTTATAATATTTTTTCGCTTTTTATTGCTATTTTACTTATGTCTTACCATCTTTGGTTTGGTTTTTTTGTTGCTTGTTGGGTGATTAGTATTTCTCCTGGCGCAGGAGCAATTGCATCCATGTCGAGTGGCCTAAATTATGGATTTAGGCATGGTTATTGGAACGTTATTGGCTTACAACTCGCACTTATAGTCCAGATTGCAATTGTTGCTGCTGGTGTAGGAGTGCTGTTTGCAACGACACCCTGGGCTTTTATGCTGGTAAAATGGTTCGGTGTCCTTTATTTATTATATTTGGCATATTTACAATGGACAGCCCCAGTCCAATCTATTGAAATCAAGGCTGAGAAACATCCTAAAACAGCCCCAATGCTGATTTTGCATGGTTTTCTTATCAATATGAGTAATCCAAAGGCGATAGTCTTTTTGCTGGCAGTACTTCCGCAGTTTTTAGATTTATCTAAACCACAATGGATCCAATATGTTGTTATGGCGATGACTATGGTACTTATAGACTTGATTGTGATGGCAGGGTATACAGGTCTCGCTGCAAAAGTTTTACGTCTTCTTACTTCACCAAAACAACAGAAATATATGAATCGTACCTTCGCAATTTTATTTAGTTGTGCTGCTGGTCTGTTGAGTATGGTGCATCAGTAGCAGGCGTGGTTATATTTTACTTAAATTATCGAATATTCATCTAGCCTGATGAGAAGCTAGATGAGAAATCGTATTTGCCAAGTTTATTTAGAGGTGCCTTTAGGCAAAACATTAAAATATTCATTAATAAGTTTTTCTAACTTTTTGCACACCAAAAATCACAGCGAAAATAATCGACATACATAAGACGATGCTTAAACCTGTTGATATATTTAAACCAGCACTTGACCATAAACCAACCGTAACTCCGATTTGGGCAATGATAAATGCCCAGACCACCATTTGTTTAGGAGAATGTGCCAGTAGACGGGCAGTTAATGCAGGAATGACCAATAGGGCTCCCATAAGTAGTGAACCTACCGCCCGAAGGGCTAAAACGGTAAATAATGCAAGAAGGAGCATAAATACTAGACGTTGCCATTTTGCATTTACACCTTCACTGACAGCTATATCTGGATCTATGGCGATTTGAATTTGTGCCTGCCAGTATTTATATAGAACAGCCAAGGCAAAAATAATAACACTTGCAAATACTGGTAAGTCAGACCAGTCAATCGTCAGAAGGTCACCAAATAAGTAACTTAAAAGTTCAGGTCTTAAACTTGGTAAATGTTGTATTAAAAGTAAACCTGAGCAAAGGAGCGTGGCGGAGCTTAGAGCAAGCAGTGCGTCATTTGGAAGCCTTGGATCATGTAATACCCAAAGTATGGCAACTAATAATAAGGCTAAAAATGTTACGCCAACCCAAAGAGGAAGGCTTAACGCTCCAGCGATTGCAACACCAAGCAAAGTACCATGAGCCATTGTGTCCGCAAAGAAAGACATTCGTCGCCAAAGCATTAAACAACCAAGTGGTGCAGTTAAAAAGACCAGCAGCGTTCCCATAATCCATGCAGGTAATAAGAGTTGTAACCATTCCATCATGGTTTAAGCTTCCGGTTCTGGGTGAATGTGTGGACGTGAATCATGCTGGCAGGTTGTGGCAGTATCACCATGAGCACAGTGGTCATGATGGTGTTGATATAGAACACGTTGGTTTCCAAATAACGCCTGATATGCAGGATCTTGTTGAACACGTTCAGGCAATCCACTACAGCAAATATGTTTGTTTAAACAAACAACACGTTCAGTGCCTTGCATAACCCATTGCAAATCATGAGATACCATTAAAATGGAACAACCATAACGTTCAGGTAAACTACGTACATAATCATAAAGCTCAGCTTCAGACTGAATGTCTAAGCCTTGCATGGGTTCATCAAGCACCAATAGATCAGGTTGGCGTAACAGGGCGCGTGCCAATAATACTCGTTGTCGTTCACCACCAGATAATTGTTGAACTTTAGAATTTTCAAGCTTGGCAATACCTGTATCTTTTATAATTTCAGCTTTAATCTGGGCATTACATTTTTCCAGATCAAGTAAATCTTTTACGCGTAAAGGTAAACTATGAGATGGGTTGAACTTTTGGGGAACATAAGCCAGCTTAAGTGGTTTATTTGAGATTACTTTGCCCGAGTTAGGTTTAACAATGCCGAGTAACACTTTAATCAATGTTGATTTTCCAGCTCCATTGGGTCCGATCAAGGTAATGATTTCTTTTTCGTGAATAGAGAAGTCAACATCTTTAAGGATATCCCGTTCATCAATACGAACATGGATATGCTGGAGTTCGATTAAAGTCGGTTTTATGCTTGTTTCGAGCACTGCTGACATATTCCTGAAATCTCGATAATACTGTGATGAGCATTAAACTTATCTGAAGCAGCAAGCTCATCAAGTTGTTGCATTAATCCCTGAGCAGATGCTTCTTTAACAGTATGACATTCTGTACAAATTAAAAATGCAGCTTGATGACCTTCACGGGGATGGCAACAAGGGATATAGGCATTAATCGAGGTCAAACGGTGAATTAAGCCTTTTTCCAATAAAAAATCTAATGTGCGATAAACTGTTGGTGGTGCAGCAGGACGATCAGAAGCACTTTTAATCTTTGCAAGAAGGTCATATGCACCCATTGGGCTAGATGCATTCAAAATCAATTCCAGGACTTCTTTGCGTAAAGGCGTTAAACGAGCACCAGAGGCTGCACACATTTGTTCCGCTTCTGTTAGGCGAGCTTTAACATTCTGGTGATCATGCACGCCATGAAGAGTATTGTGATGTTCGTGAGAACATAAGCTCATAACAGACCTCTATGATTTCGCAATCAGGAAAGAATCGATCATATTAACATGAAGAGAAGACTTCTTACGAATAGCATAGGCATTTTTTAACTTTTGTTATATTATAACATTATTCGCCACAATGGTTGCTATTTATCATGTCCCGTTTATATATATTCTGTATTTCTGTCTTAGTGACAACTTTAGGTTGGGCACAAGCACCCTTTGTTGTCTCAGTACACCCGATTTATTTGATTGCCAAAGAAATTACACAAGGTGTGGAACAGCCAGAATTACTCTTAAGTAATCAGTCAGGGCATGATGTGCAACTTACTCCTCAGCATAGACGTGTGATTCAAAATGCATCTTTAATACTCTGGTTGGGCAAAGAACATGAAGCACCTTTAGAAAAAGTATTGAATGGTAACCAAAAAGCAATTTCAATTTTGGACTCAGGATTGGTACAAACTTTACCACTTCGCAATACTCGGGGAGTCATGCTTAAAGATACGGTAGATACACATGTGTGGTTAGATCCTAATAATGCAGTGCGCATCGGATTTTTTATTGCGGCATTAAGATCACAACAGCATCCTGAGCATAAAACAATATATTGGAAAAATGCTCAGGCATTTGCAAAAGAAATGTTCGTTGTTTCCCAGAGTTATAATGGTCAAGGAGCGGCACGACCATATTGGTCATTTCATGATGCCTATCAATATTTAGAACGTTCAATGAATTTGAAGTTTTCAGGGGCTTTAACTGATGATCCACATGTTGCCCCTACTGTTGCTCAAATAAAATATTTAAATGATACACGTCCTTACAAAAAAATGTGCTTACTGGCAGAGGTTCATGCGAGTTCAAATCAATACCAAAAACTGAACCCAATTTCATTTCAGTCAGTGGATGAAAGCATGACTGTAGATCAAGATTTTGTGTCTGGATGGAAAAAATTAGCCGCAGAAACACAACGATGTGTTCTTAATGCACGAAAATGATGCAAAAATAGGCTACAATCGTTCATAACAAAAGCAACGCAAACCTTGAAAAAAACACGACTAAGGTCGGGAAAAGATTGCATGTTCAGGGGTGTAACTCTATAATGCCTGCGATTAAAAACGATCATCAGCTAAACTTGTCAAGCATTTGTGCTGTGAGTGGATAGAAAATGAGCCGAACTAGTCGCTTGATTGACCGACGATTAGCAAAAGCTTTGGTCTACTTGCAAGCAATAATGATACCTGTTTCAGCCTTGATAGCGTGGGTCCTGAAAGACTCAACTGCGGCCTTGAGTGCAGCACTTGGTGCATTCGTCTGCTGGCTGGCGAGTTGTTATTTTTCTTGGCAATCGTTTCGAGCTGCAGGCGCACGAGCCTCCAAACAGGTTCTTACGAACATGTATCGTGGTATGTGGGGCAAGATGGCGATTGTGATTGTTGGCTTCATTTTAATTTTAAGCAATGTGAAACCGTTGTCACCGGTAGCGTTGTTTTTTGGTTTTATTCTTGTTCAAAGCATGTCGTGGGTAGCTCCTTTTTGGGTTTCTCGACTACAGAAACAGGACTAAATCCTTTAGAAATTGAAAAGTTTTTGAGAGAGGCGAGATATCAAGCAGCACGCGATATTCGCTAAACTCTTTTTAGTAATTGACATTGACCAGGTGTGATTTATGGCTGCTGAAGAACATGCCCTTACTTCGACTGAGTACATTCAGCATCACTTGACCAATATGACCTATGGCAAAATGCCAGATGGGACATGGAAATTGGCTGAGAGTGCAAAAGAAGCTCAAGAGATGGGGTTCACTGCAATTCACTTGGATTCAATGGGTTGGTCTATCGGACTTGGCTTGATTTTCTGTTTGTTGTTCTGGTGTGTTGCGAAAGCTGCAAATGCAGGTGTTCCAACTAAATTCCAGGCAGTAATCGAAATGATTATCGAGTTTGTTGACTCAAGTGTCCGTGACACATTTCATGGCAAATCACGTTTGATTGCGCCACTTGCACTGACTATTTTCGTGTGGATTTTCCTCATGAACTTTATGGACTTGATCCCTGTTGACTGGATTCCTTACGCAGTTCAACAAATCGGTGCAAATGTATTTGGCATGGATCCTCACCACGTTTACCACAAAGCAGTTCCAACTACAGATCCAAACGTAACTTTAGGTATGTCTTTATCTGTATTTGTTCTTATCCTGTTCTATAGCATCCGAGAAAAGGGTGTTGGTGGTTTCATTGGTGAGTTAGCTTTAAACCCATTTAACCCAAGTAACAAAATTGCAAAAGCGTTATTGATTCCAGTTAACCTTATTTTGGAATTAGTAACTTTCCTTGCACGTCCAATTTCATTGGCACTCCGACTATTCGGTAACATGTATGCGGGTGAGTTGATCTTCATCTTGATCGCATTATTGCCGTTCTGGATCCAGTGGGCTTTGTCTGTGCCTTGGGCTATCTTCCACATTCTTGTTATTACGTTGCAAGCATTTATCTTTATGATGCTTACTATCGTATACTTGAGCATGGCAAGCGAAAAACATTAATGGTAATGCCTAACTATCAAACGATGGTTAGGCTTAGAACTTTTTATTTTAATTGGTATAAAACCTAACCTCTGAGGAATTATCATGGAACTAGGTCTTGGTCTTGTTGCGATTGCAGCTGCTATTTTAATCGCTTTTGGTGCTTTAGGTACTGCAATTGGTTTTGGTCTTTTGGGTGGTCGCTTTCTTGAAGCTGTTGCTCGTCAACCAGAATTGGCTCCACAACTTCAAACTCGTATGTTCTTAATTGCGGGTCTTCTTGATGCTGTGCCTATGATCGGCGTTGGTATTGGTTTGTTCTTCATCTTCGCAAATCCATTTGTAGGTTAATCAGCTTAATTCCTAAATTAAACCATTGAGGAATTTGCAATGAATATCAACCTCACATTGATTGGCCAAGCGATTGCATTTGCGATTTTTGTCGCATTCTGCATGAAGTTTGTATGGCCACCACTAATCAATGCGATTAGTGAGCGTCAGCGTCGTATCGCTGATGGCTTAAATGCTGCTGAAAAAGCGAAAGCTGATCTTGCGGATGCGCAGGCTCAAGTTAAGCAAGAAATCGATGCAGCAAAAGCACAAGCGGCTCAATTGATCGAACAAGCGAACCGTCGCGCGGCACAATTGGTAGAAGAAGCTCGTACTCAAGCATCAGCTGAAGGTGAGCGTATTCGTCAACAAGCGAAAGAAACTGTTGATCAAGAAATCAATTCTGCTCGTGAAGAATTACGTCAACAAGTTGCTGCTCTTGCAGTTGCTGGTGCTGAGAAAATTCTCGACCAACAAGTTGACGCAGAAGCTCATAATGCCATGCTTAATCAGCTGGCTGCTAAACTATAAGCGAGGCGAAATATGGCTGAACTCTTGACGTTGGCACGCCCGTACGCTAAAGCAGCATTTGGCTATGCTTCAGAACAAGGTGCAACTGACTCTTGGTCTCAAGCATTACAATTGCTTAGTGCAGCTGTGCAAGATGAAGCATTTTCCGCTTATTTAAATCGCCCTGAGCTAACTCCTGCTGAGCAGGTGGATCTTTTCTCTAAAATTTTAGGGGATGAGCAAACTCAAGCAGTGTCTAACTTTTTGACATTACTTGCGGATAACGATCGTTTATCTTTGCTTCCTGAAATTGCTGAAGAATATGAACAGCTCAAATCACAAAATAACAATACTGTTGATGTTGTGATTGAATCTGCATTTCCTTTGACTGCAGAGCAAGAACAAACATTGGCTAAAGCACTCGAAAAACGCTTTAACAGTGCAGTGAATATCACAGTTGAAGTAAACAAAGCTTTAATTGCTGGTGTTGTTATTCGTGCAGGCGACCAAGTGATAGATGATTCTGCGCTTAACAAGCTTGAAAAAATGCGGACACGTCTTCTTGCGTAATTATTAACAATAAATTACTGCATGTAAGAAGACTGAACTTTAAAAAGATTGAGGTATAGCGCAATGCAACAACTGAATCCATCCGAGATCAGTGCGCTCATTAAACAGCGTATCGGCGATCTGGACACCAGCGCGACCGCTAAAAACGAAGGTACCATTGTTATGGTATCCGACGGTATCGTGCGCATTCACGGTCTTGCTGACGCAATGTACGGTGAAATGATCGAATTCGACGGCGGCTTATTTGGTATGGCACTGAACCTAGAACAGGATTCAGTGGGTGCCGTTGTTTTAGGTAACTACTTAAGCCTTCAGGAAGGTCAAAAAGCTCGTTGCACAGGTCGTGTATTAGAAGTTCCGGTTGGTCCAGAACTTTTAGGCCGTGTAGTAGATGCTTTGGGTAACCCGATTGATGGTAAAGGCCCTATTGATGCAAAACTTACTGATGCTGTTGAAAAAGTAGCACCAGGTGTAATTTGGCGTCAATCAGTAGACCAACCTGTACAAACTGGTTATAAATCAGTAGATACAATGATTCCTGTTGGTCGTGGTCAGCGTGAGTTGATTATCGGTGACCGTCAAACTGGTAAAACAGCTATGGCGATCGATGCAATCATCGCGCAAAAGAATTCTGGCATTAAATGTGTATACGTAGCAGTTGGTCAAAAACAATCAACAATCGCAAACGTAGTACGTAAGTTAGAAGAAACTGGTGCAATGGCGTATACAACTGTTGTAGCAGCGGCAGCAGCTGATCCTGCAGCAATGCAGTACCTGGCTCCATATGCTGGCTGTACAATGGGTGAATACTTCCGTGACCGTGGTGAAGATGCGTTAATCATTTATGATGACTTATCTAAACAAGCGGTTGCTTACCGTCAAATTTCATTGCTTTTACGTCGTCCACCAGGTCGTGAAGCTTATCCTGGTGACGTATTCTATCTTCATTCACGTCTACTTGAGCGTGCTTCTCGTGTATCTGCTGATTATGTTGAGAAATTCACTAATGGTGAAGTTAAAGGTCAAACTGGTTCTTTAACTGCTTTACCAATTATTGAAACTCAAGCAGGTGACGTATCTGCATTCGTACCAACAAACGTAATTTCGATTACTGACGGTCAGATCTTCTTAGAAACATCATTATTCAATGCGGGTATTCGTCCTGCTGTGAACGCTGGTATTTCTGTATCACGTGTTGGTGGTTCTGCTCAAACCAAGATCATCAAAAAATTGTCAGGTGGTATCCGTACCGCTCTTGCACAATACCGTGAATTGGCAGCGTTTGCTCAGTTTGCTTCTGATCTTGATGAAGCAACTCGTAAACAACTTGAACACGGTCAACGTGTAACTGAGTTGATGAAGCAAAAACAATATGCTCCATATTCAATTGCTGACCAAGCTGTTTCTGTCTACGCTTCAAACGAAGGCTATATGGCTGACGTTCCTGTAAATAAAATCGTAGATTTTGATGCTGCACTGATTTCGTTCTTCCGTTCTGAACATGCTGCATTAATGAAACAAATCGATGAAACTGGTGATTATAACAAAGACATCGAAGCTGCAATCAAAGCAGGTATTGAGAGCTTCAAAGCGACTCAAACTTACTAATCTTTTTTATTAAAGACTTAGTTGGTTTGGTTCACGGATCAACCTTCGGAGGCTCGAAAGGGCTTTCGAATACTAGGTTAAGCGTATATGGCAAATTTAAAAGAAATTCGCGCCAAGGTAGCTAGTATCAAAAGCACGCAAAAAATTACGCGTGCGATGCAGATGGTAGCTGCTTCTAAAATGCGTCGTGCGCAAGAGCGTATGGCTGCAGGCCGTCCGTATGCCGAAAATATGCACCGTGTAATTGCTCATTTGGTACAAGCGAACCCTGAATACAAACACCGCTATATGATTGATCGTCCAGTGAAACGTGTGGGTTATATCATCGTTTCTTCTGATCGTGGTCTTGCTGGTGGTTTGAACATTAACTTGTTCAAAAAAGTTATTCAGCATGTTCAAAAGCAACAAGAGCAATCAATTGAAGTTCAATTTGCTTTAATTGGTCAAAAAGCGGTTTCGTTTTTTAAAAACTACGGCGGTAAAGTGCTTGGAGCAACGACTCAGCTTGGTGATACACCAGGTTTAGAGCAGTTGTCAGGTTCTGTACAGGTTATGCTTGATGCATTCGATAAAGGCGAACTAGATCGCATTTATTTAGTATCGAATGGTTTTGTCAATGCGATGACTCAACAACCTAAAGTAGAACAACTGGTTCCTTTAGCTCCGGCAAAAGAAGGCGAAAGCCTCAATCGTCAATTCGGTTGGGACTATATCTATGAACCTGAAGCTGAAGAGCTTTTAAATGGTTTATTGGTTCGCTATATCGAGTCTGTGGTATATCAAGGCGTGATTGAAAATATCGCGTGTGAGCAGTCTGCACGTATGGTTGCGATGAAAGCAGCTACGGATAACGCAGGTCAGCTTATCAAAGACCTACAACTCATTTACAACAAGCTGCGTCAAGCCGCGATTACTCAGGAAATTTCCGAGATCGTTGGTGGTGCCGCTGCCGTTTAACACTATTAATTTGAATTGAGGAGACAGCAATGAGTAGCGGTCGTATCATTCAGATCATCGGCGCGGTTATCGACGTCGAGTTTGAACGCACTAGCGTTCCAAAGATCTATGACGCTCTCCATGTTGAAGGTACTGAAACTACTTTAGAAGTTCAGCAACAGCTTGGTGATGGTGTTGTACGTACTATTGCCATGGGTTCTACTGAAGGTCTTAAACGTGGTCTTTCTGTAAGCAACACTGGTTCGCCTATTTCTGTACCTGTTGGTACTGCGACTCTTGGTCGTATCATGGACGTTTTGGGTCGTCCGCAAGATGAAGCCGGTCCTGTTGAGACAGCTGAACGTTGGGCGATTCACCGTCAGGCACCTTCTTATGCAGAACAAGCAGGTTCTACTGACCTTTTAGAAACTGGTATCAAAGTAATTGACTTGCTTTGCCCGTTTGCGAAAGGTGGTAAAGTTGGTTTGTTCGGTGGTGCTGGTGTCGGTAAAACCGTAAACATGATGGAGTTGATCAACAACATTGCTAAAGCGCATTCAGGTTTATCTGTATTCGCTGGTGTTGGTGAGCGTACTCGTGAAGGTAACGACTTCTATCACGAGATGAAAGATTCTAACGTTCTTGACAAAGTAGCAATGGTCTACGGTCAGATGAACGAGCCACCAGGTAACCGTTTACGTGTAGCGTTGACTGGTTTGACTATGGCTGAATATTTCCGTGATGAAAAAGACGAAAACGGTAAAGGTCGTGACGTATTATTATTCGTCGACAACATCTACCGTTATACACTTGCGGGTACTGAAGTATCAGCATTGTTAGGTCGTATGCCATCTGCGGTAGGTTATCAGCCTACACTTGCAGAAGAAATGGGTGTTCTTCAAGAACGTATCACGTCAACCAAAAACGGTTCGATTACATCTATCCAAGCTGTATACGTACCTGCCGATGACTTGACTGACCCATCTCCAGCTACAACATTCGCTCACTTAGACGCAACAGTTGTATTGAGCCGTGATATCGCGTCGAGTGGTATTTACCCAGCGATCGATCCACTTGACTCTACATCTCGTCAATTAGATCCATTAGTTGTTGGTCAAGAGCACTATAGCATTGCACGTAACGTTCAAAACGTTCTTCAACGCTATAAAGAGCTTAAAGACATTATCGCAATCTTGGGTATGGATGAGTTGTCTGAAGAAGACAAACAAGTTGTTTACCGTGCGCGTAAAATCCAACGTTTCTTCTCTCAACCGTTCCACGTAGCTGAAGTATTTACTGGTGCTCCTGGTAAATATGTACCTCTTAAAGAAACAATCCGTGGCTTTAAAGGTATCTTGGCTGGTGAATACGATCACCTTCCAGAACAAGCGTTCTACATGGTTGGTGGTATTGACGAAGCGATTGCTAAAGCTGAGAAACTCTAATTTAAGGAGATCATCTCATGGCGACTATGCAATGTGATGTCGTAAGTGTTAAAGAGTCTATTTACTCTGGCGCTGTGACTATGCTTATCGCAAAAGGTGCAGGTGGTGAATTGGGTATTATGCCTGGTCATGCTCCACTTGTAACTTTGCTTCAACCAGGACCGATTCGTGTTCAGTTGGAAAATGGTACAGAAGAAATTGTCTATGTATCAGGTGGTGTTTTAGAAGTACAACCGCATGTTATTACGGTATTGGCAGATACTGCAATCCGTGCTGACAATTTGGATGAAGCTGCAATTCTTGAAGCACGTAAAAATGCAGAAGCTTTGCTTGCAAACCAAAAAAGCGAGTTGGATTCTGCTGCTGCACTTGCATCTCTTGCAGAGATTGCAGGTCAGCTCGAAACGATCCGCAAAATCAAGAACCGCGCGATGTAATCTGCAGTTTGAGATTGAAAAAGCCACCGAAAGGTGGCTTTTTTT
>NZ_OOGT01000456.1 GCF_900323515.1 Acinetobacter stercoris
GGTGCTGCTGGTGGAGTGATATCTGTGCCATCAGTCATGGTTGGAGCACTGTTATTTCCTGCTGCGTCTGTAGCAGTCACTTTACCAACTTCACCATCACCTAATGGATTAGGCGTGATACTCCAGTTACCTGCTGTATCTGTTGTAGTTGTAATCGTTGTACCATCAGCCAATTCAACACTAATTGTTGATTCTGGCTCTGCTGTTCCCGATAAACCTGACTCATTGTTTTGATCAATACCTGGTGCAGTCGGTGCAACGGTATCTGCTGTGCCTGTTGGTGTTTCAGCGCTGGTGTTCCCTGCTGCATCTGTCGCAGTCACGCTGCCTTCACTACCATCAGCAATTGGGTTTGGTGTAATGCTCCAGTGCCCTGTGCTATCGGCTGTGGTGGTCACTGTATTGCCATCGGCATCAGTCACCGTCACGATAGAACCCGCTTCCGCTGTACCACTGAGTTCGGTGCCATTGTTCTGATCCACACCTGGTGCTGCTGGTGGAGTGATATCTGTGCCATCAGTCATGGTTGGAGCACTGTTATTTCCTGCTGCGTCTGTAGCAGTCACTTTACCAACTTCACCATCACCTAATGGATTAGGCGTGATACTCCAGTTACCTGCTGTATCTGTTGTAGTTGTAATCGTTGTACCATCAGCCA
>NZ_OOGT01000143.1 GCF_900323515.1 Acinetobacter stercoris
CAATATAATTGCAAATATTATTGATATAAAGCCACACATACCAAGCATAGCTGGATCATTAGCTGATACGCCATTAAGCTCTTTAAAAAAAGTTACTGTGTTTACAGCAATATATTCATAAACACATAAATCTTGACCAAACTTATCAATTGTATAACCAGCTATTCCTGACAAAAATAAAGATATTAATGCTAAATATTTAATCATTTTTACAAACTCAATTTCAATGATGGGTCAAACTTCCAAGTTTCAACTTGTCTTTCTGGGTCAGCACGGCAAATTCCCTCACATCCATCAGGAATTGCAATAATGTCTCCATTCAGAGCCAACTTTATAGCTTCTTGCCATTTCCATGATCGTGCATAGACTGCATTTTCTAATCTTTCTTTTGGTATTTCGCCTTTTATCCAACTATTCAAAGCTTTTTCACCTGCATTGTAAAAAACAGTAGATTCTTGCAGAGTAAGTTTTCGACCTAATAAATTTCCACCACGTACAACATTTTTAGCTACTAGATCCATTGCAACCGTAGCATCTGTACAGATAACAACAAAAGTTTCATACAACCAATCAGGATTTCTTTTATCTATATTCATTAATTCAGCAGCCAATCCAACTTGCATTTCACCAAAACCATAGCTGTTATGGGGATATACTTCACCTAAATTTAAATAATAAGATAAAAGATTTTTTCTATATGCCCAGACTCCATGCATTTTCTCTTCAAATACAATAGATGCAACTATTTGTGGATCAATCCCATTCTTTACGCCTGCACTTTTTATCTCATTTCGAAGGTAAGCGACCATTCTTAAACCTTCAGGGACTGGATAAGTTGTCGCTATTCTATAATTCGGAATGCGATGTTTTACTTCTTGTTTGGTTTTTTCTTGAAATAATTTTAAATCATATTCCGTTATCACAGGTTTAGAATTCACGTCTTTTGTATAGGTATGCCCATAAATAATAACTTTAGGATTGTATTCTGTACCTGAAGGAAGAAATATTTTGAATGAAACTGTTGTTTTCTCAGGTACTTCATTTGCATTTAACTCAAATGAAACCTCCCACCCCAATCCATTTGATTGAAATGTAGTTTTATTTGTAGTTCCTATTCTTCCACTACTCGTTACAAAGGATGCAATATAACTAAATTTATTGAAATTTAAAATATTTTTGCTTTCTTTGATTCTCAATCTTGCGTAGGTTTTTGCCATGTTTCTTCTTCTTCAAGATGCGTATATTTATCAACCAAGTGGAAACTTATATTTTCTTGTTTTTCAGTGTAAATTGGTTTTGTATATCCCTCACTATCAGTAATGCCTTCTATAATCCCACCAGATTCAGTTACTGCAAAATAAGCTTTGTTTTTATGAGGTATGTTTTCAGCATCAGTTAATTGAACACTTAAATTAAACTTTCCATTATGAGATAGTGGCAAAATAGGCAAATGAGCAACAACTTGTTCACCTGATTTAAATAAATGTTGTCCTGCCTTAACTTCAAATTTTCCAGCCATAGTTATTAATCACTTTGATTTTGTTTATGTTATAGTCTAACTATACATAACTTTAATATATTTTATCAATGACTTTAATTGTTGCAATTAATTTAAACAATTATATTTTTTTAGCCAGTGATCAACGCTTAACTTTTGAATGCGCTCCATCCACTGGTTTACCAACTCATATATATCAAGATGGATATTCAAAAATCCAGTACTGGCAATATGGAGCAATTGTAATGTCGGGAGACGTCTTTCTTATGGATTTCTTTTATCAAGCTCTTATTTCTAGTGCTAAAAGCAATGATCATAACCTAGATGTTATATATATAGCACAAGTAGCATTAGCCGCATATTTACATTTATTTCTAAAACCAAAACAAATTTTTGGTTGTGCTTTCTTCTCAATATTTACATCTGAAGGAATGGAAATTATCCATCTTTCTATAAGTGACGACGTAATAAAATATGAAACTATTGAACCTATGCATGCACACTTTTCATTATTTGCTGGCTCACCAAATGATCCGATATATCAACAACTTGTAAACTGTCTAAGAAAGGATAAATCTTTTGAAAACTTCAAGGATTTTTATCATTATCATGCTGAATTATTGAAATATTTTTTTAAACGCCAACGCTCATTTGATGAGTCAATTACCAGCACTTTTGACCTATTTATTCAAAATAAAAAAAATGGAAAAGGTTTCACACAAATAATAGATAATTAATACTCTAATCAATTTGCATAATTTTATCCCTTAATTGTACTAGCTCAAACCTGATCTGACAGTTACCCATTTTTTATTGTACCTGTCAGGTTAAATTTGAGCTAAATTCTTCTCAGCCCAAATTCGTTTTCCATCAAGTAAAGTTTCAAATGGTGTGCGACCACATCTCATTTAGTGCAGAATAAGTTATAAACTCACAAGACATTAAAAAACCACTTAGGATTAATGCACCTAAGTGGTTGTTTTATTTGGTGGGCCCACACAGACTCGAACTGTGGACCAACGGATTATGAGTCCGCTGCTCTAACCGACTGAGCTATAGGCCCGATAAATACTTGTATATAAAGTATTTTCGAAGTGCATACTAGCGAAAAAAAAAATGAAAGACAAGAACTTTACATACGTCAAAGTCGGGTATGGGTATTAATTAATCAAAATTACCAATAAAATAGTTATAAAAGACTAATTTTCAAGCCAATTTAAATATGTTTTTTTTCATTACTTTTTTCTTTGTATCGCGCCAAAACTATTTCACTAACGCTCCACAAGCAGATGATCAATAACATGATACCAATAAAAATCAAAATTGAATCCAACATACTAAGGTCCTTTTTTGTTTAACTGCTTATCCACTCAGCAGCATATAGACTAAGATCTAATACATTATCTGTATTTTAACCTGTATATAGAAATCCAAATTTTGTTTCATATTATCGCTATAAATGATTATTCTATATTTTTAATATCGTATTTTCAGGCTATACGACAAAATAATATTGCCAAAACAGCATCTTCGTTTCAAACTACTCCCCAATTTTCTTAAATATTTTATAGCATGAAAAAACTGGGCGAACTCACGTTTAAACTGGCTGGATGGAAATACCACGTTGAACCTGATGTACTTGAAAATAAACAAGTCATTATTGGCTTTGAACATGCTTCAATGATGGATGCTGTACTCTCTCTTGCCCTTTTTCAAATATATGACATCAAGATCCATACCTTAATAAAAAAAGAACTTTTTAAAGGACCATTTAAACCTCTACTCGAAAAAATCGGTGGTATTGCTGTAGACCGTAAATCAAATCAAGATATTGTTTCTCAAATGGTTGAACATTTTCAAAGCAATGATCAGTTTAATTTGGTGATTGCTCCAGAAGCAACTCGAGCAAAAAATGGTGAAAGTAGAAAACCTATTCGTACAGGATTTTGGCACATTGCCAAAGCAGCAGGTGTTCCTATTGTTTTAATGTACGCAAATTCAAAAACCAGGCAAGGTGGAATTTTTGGAAAAATTTACCCCTCTGACCTAGATAACGATCTTGCTGAAATCAAAAAACTGTATAAAGAATATACAGGTCTGGATATTATCATTCCTGAACCTAAAAAAAATTAACAATTGGATATTTTCTAAAAAATAGGCACTTTCTCATGAAAATGTGCTTATGTTAGAATCTGTGCAATTTGATATGGCATAAAGCCAATCTGTAAGGAGCAAATTTCGCATGGCGGGTCATTCTAAGTGGGCCAATATTAAGCATCGTAAAGCAAAACAAGATGCCAGTCGCGGTAAAGTATTTACCAAATATATTCGTGAGCTTGTAACAGCGGCTAAATTAGGTGGTGGGGATCCTGCAAGTAACCCTCGTCTTCGCGCTGTAGTTGAAAAAGCACTTTCAGTAAACATGACCCGTGATACGATTAATCGCGCCATTCAACGTGGTGCTGGTGGTGAAGACAACGAAGATTTAAAAGAAATCACCTATGAAGGTTATGGCGTCGGTGGGGTTGCTGTCTTGGTAGAAACGATGACTGATAACTTAAACCGTACAGTACCAGATGTTCGCCACTGTTTCTCCAAAACAAACGGTAATTTAGGGACTTCTGGTTCAGTTGCCTACCTATTTACAAAACGTGGTGAAATCACTTTTGAGGATGTTTCTTTAGAAGACAAGATCATGGATGTTGCTCTAGAAGCTGGTGCTGAAGATATCGAAGTTGATGAAGATGAAATCTTAGTCATTACCACCCCTGAAAGCTTTGGTGATGTTCAAGATGCATTAAATGCTGCAGGCCTTAAATCTGACAATGCTGAAGTTGTAATGAGCCCTTCAACTAAGGCTGAAATCACTGATATTGATCAGGCTAAACAAATTATGAAAATGATTGACATGCTTGAAGATCTAGATGATGTTCAGAACGTTTACACTAACGTTGAATTTTCTGATGAGGTTTTAGCTCAGCTTGATGCTTGATCACTTATCTTTTCTAAAAACGCGCTAACAAGCGCGTTTTTTTGATTGATTTTAAAAATTATAACGACGGACATTATACATATTATCGTGCCTTCTTTCAGCATTTTTAACTGACCCCATAGTATTTTGTAATTTACCAGGCATCAGCTATTCTTTAATAAATTTTATAAATAACAATTAATTATTAATCTTTCTATATTGGAGTTTTCAATATGTTTGTTTCATTGGGATACACATTAAAAGACGGTGTTGAAATCATTGTCAAAGGTTATATTTTACATCCACACAATTTACATGAAACCTGGATTGTATTTAAAGATATCTTACTTATTGATCTCTATAGCGAGGCACATTATCGTTCAATCTCAGAAATCAATTTAGAACGCGTACTGGAGCATTTATATAATAAACATTTGCCAGGTTTACATGTTCCATCCACTCATGTTTATTACATAGATCGTAATGATCAAAACTTTCATGTTTCTTTCAATCACAAACGTAAGAAATTATTAAACCCACGTGATATTAAAGTCACAAAACATTCACTTAAGCCTATTACTGATGATGAGTTTCACTTACAAAGAATTGATCAAGCTAAAGCACTAATGGCGAAATTAGTTTAGGGTCTGTTAACACTTATAAACAGCTCGCGTTACAAGCTAAAATAGAGCAGATGAGGCATGAAATGAAGAGAATGATCAGACCATTTTTCAAATTTCATAATGGAGTCTGAGATAATTTTAATTGTAACCCTGCGCGAGTTCAGAAGTGCTAGGCGTAGTGAGACAAGAGTATTTTTATGAATGATCAGCAATAAAGTGATCATTCATAAAACCAGTACTTTTCTATACTTATAAAGTAAGATCAAGAATACATAGCGATGCACTAAACAGAGTCAGTAACATGTAGAACCTTAGAAAATTGTTTTACTTTCTCCAAAGTTGCTTGTACCCCATTTTTTTGTAAAGTTTCAACCAATGCCGAACCAATAATCACCAAATCTGCTTGACCCGACAATCTCCTGACTTGTTGCTCATCTTTGATACCAAAACCTATTCCAACAGGAATATTAAAATGCTTTTTCAATTGTTGTATTTTCTGAACTAAATCCTGCTGATGATTGAGTTGCATACCTGTAACCCCATTTTCAGAAACATGATATAGAAAACCAGTAGCATTTTTTGCAATGTGGCTTAAGCGTTCATCAGCTGTAGAGGGTGATGTCAAACAAATAAAGTGAATCAGATTTTCCTGAATATCTTCCAGATATTCCTGCTGATATTCATAGGGTAAATCAACGATCAGTATTCCATCAACCAAACCTTTTGCATCCCGCAAAAACTTTTTAAAACCGTACTGTAAAATCGGGTTTAAATAGCCCATTAAAACAATCGGTGTTTCATGATCTTTTTCTCGTATTTTTTCGACTAAATATAAAGTTTTTTTAAGTGTTTGCCCTGCATTTAATGCTCGAATATGTGCTGCCTGAATAGTTTCACCATCTGCAACAGGATCTGAAAAAGGCATTCCAATTTCAATAATATCAGCACCCGAATCGCCAAGCTGGCTCAACAACGCCAAACTGGTTTCAAAATCAGGATCGCCTGCTGTGAAATAACACACTAATCCACTTTTCTTTTGCTGCTTTAATAATTCCAGTTTTTGATCCAAACGATTCATGTTAAATCTCCTCATTTTTATAATTTTTCACGGTATTTAGATCTTTATCTCCACGACCACTCAAATTCACAATAATGATTTGATCTGGTTGCATCTGCTTTGCAAGTTTGCAGGCATAGGCTATCGCATGAGAACTTTCCAAAGCAGGTATAATGCCTTCTTTTCGAGTTAACAATTTAAATGCATCAATAGCTTCCTGATCAGTTGCTGATACATAATTTACCCGACCAGTTTCTTTTAATAAGGCATGTTCGGGACCAACACCAGGATAATCAAGACCTGCTGACACTGAGTGTGCTTCACTAATTTGTCCATCATCATTCTGTAATAAATAGGTCAAATTACCATGTAGCACACCTGGTTTCCCCCCTGATAGTGAAGCAGCATGGTAAGCAGTATCCAAGCCCTTCCCTCCAGCTTCTACACCAAAGCATTGTATATTTTCATCTTTTAAAAAGGCATGCATCAGCCCTATGGCATTTGACCCGCCTCCGATACAGGCAACCAACGCATCTGGTAATCTCTTTTCTTTTGTTAGAATCTGCTCACGTGCTTCTTTTCCAATAATTTTTTGAAACTCACGCACGATCATCGGGTATGGATGTGGTCCTGCTCCTGTACCTAACAAGTAATAGGTATCTTCTGCATGACTAATCCAGTCACGTAAGGCTTCATTCATTGCATCTTTGAGCGTGGCATTGCCTTTGGTTACACTTCGTACTTCTGCACCTAACAGTTTCATGCGTTCGACATTCATCTGTTGTCTTTGAATATCTGTTTCACCCATAAAAATGACACATTGCATATTAAACAAAGCACAAACTGTTGCAGTCGCCACACCATGTTGCCCTGCTCCAGTTTCAGCAATAATTCGGGTTTTCCCCATATTACGTGCCAATAAAATCTGACCAATGCAGTTATTAATCTTATGAGCGCCTGTATGATTTAGATCTTCACGTTTTAGATATATTTTCGCCCCTCCACAATATGCTGTTAGATTTTTTGCATAAAATAACGGGCTAGGACGTCCCACAAAATCATTCAACAACTGATGAAACTCATTCCCAAATTCTGGATTATCCTTGATTTTTAAAAATTCTTTTTCAAGTTTATTAATCGCTAACATCAGGCTTTCAGGCATATATTTGCCACCAAATTTCCCAAACCGACCTAATGCATCAGGTCCTTCACCTGTATATAAAAATGACATCTTTATTATCCAATCACTTAACTTTCTTTATTGTAGTCATTTAAACTTGTCTGAAAATTGATATATTCTAAACACCCTTTGTGAGAAAAATTTACATCATGGCTAAAAGAAATCTCCCTCCATTAAATGCATTACGAATGTTCGAAGCTGTCGCCAGAAATAATAGCTTTAGTCTTGCAGCAGATGAACTATATGTCACCCACAGTGCTGTCAGTCATCAGATCAAACAACTTGAAGCATGGATGGGTAAAAAATTACTCAATCGACATTCACATGGAACTTCACTGACATCTGATGGACAGCAGCTATTTACCACATGTATCCAGCTTTTCAATACACTCGAAAATTGTGTCGATAAAATCAAAAAACAGTCTGAAAGCATGATGCTGACTATAGGTGCCCCAAGCAGTTTTATGGCAAACTGGTTAATTCCCCGATTAGAAAAATTTGAAGAAAAATACCCTGAAGTTTCCATTAAGCTTATGACTTGCAATGATCTAAAAATGCTTGAAAAAAATCAGGTCGATTGCCTCATCATGAGTCATACTCAGCAAGAGACTATTCCCAAAAACATTACATCAATTCCACTCCTTGAAGATCGGATAGGTCCCGTGTGTACATCAAATCGAGCAAAAGAGTTACAGCAACCACAAGATGTTTTAAAACATCATTTATTACATACACAATCCAATCAGAATGCGTGGGCAATGTGGACAAAACAATACGGATTAAATATCGAGAATGCCAAGCACCAACGTCACTTTGATCATTTAAATCTAATGATAGAAGCAGCTGCCTCAGGCCTAGGTATTGCAATCGCTCCAGAAATTTTAGTTGAAAAAGAACTACTAAACCAACGTCTGGTTGCACCTTTTGGTTTTATCCATTGTGGTTCTTTTTTTTCATTATTGATTAAAAATGATGACTTAAACCATCATAGTATTAAAACTTTAGTTCAATGGTTCATTCATGAAATACAACCTCAGACCTGAAGTTGACGATGTAAAATCTTTTCGATAAATTCTGATTTCTTTAAGCGATATTCATCCATTTCAAGATGCTGACATTGTTTTTTTAATTGATTATATTGCGCTACATATTCAGGATTTTTTCTTAATAAATCCCTAAAGGTTAAGAAACACTCATACATAGAACCTTGAGCCACCAATTGAATGGCAACATCTTCCTCTATGTTTGATTGCAACATACAAAGCTCATGACTTCTAAATGTCCCCTGCTTTTCTTGAAAATCCAGAGTCTTAAGTATTGTTACATATTTCTCTAATTCAGTTATCTCAACTGCGATATAGATGTCTAAATCACCTTTTGAAATTGCATGAGGAATAGCAGATGAACCAATGTGCTCAATTTGAGCAGATGGTATTAGTTCATGAATTTTATTTTTATAAACTTCAAATAATCTTTCACATTTTTGCTGATATTGGTCTGTGCTATAAAATTGAATCAAGAAGACTCCTTCTATGCTCGACTTAGCAAACCTGTGCAATTGAAGACATTATATTCCTTGATTACAAAGCTTGAATGCAGTGCAACAACATGATCAATTTTACCAACACGGCGCAGCAGGATTTCACTATAATTTTCCATATCCTTAGCAACGACTTCCAAAATAAAGTCGGCCGATTGACCTGTAACCAGGAACGCATTAATCACTTCAGGAATATTTTCCAGTTCTTCTAAAAACATGGCAAAAGTATCGGTGTCATGTTTGTCTAGCGATACTTGTAAAAGCACATGCAGTTTAAAGCCCAGTTTCTCAAAATTAATATCACGCTTTAAATTCGTCATGATATTTGTTTCTATCAGATGTTTAATTCGGCGATGAATAGAGCTGACAGATAGATTAATTCGCTCTGAAAGCTCATTCAAGTTAACATCTTCATGAGTCAAAATTTCTAAAATCTGTTTATCAAAACGATCAAGTTCCATCTTTTCTCCAATTTTACAGATGTTCAGATCGGAATATGATTCGATCAGGATTTAACTCTTAATGGTTGCTGATTATACTAAAAAAGATCATTTCAGGATTTATAATGATACATGTATATCAAACACCGCGCCAATCCACTCGTGCATTGCGTTCAGTCAAGTATATACGCTGTACATACTGTCCAATAGGCATTTCTAAAAGTGCCTGCTGATAATCGTCAAACTCTTCTGTTGTTACAGTATCATGATCTTTTTCCCAAGGTGTATTCACAAGCCCTAAAAGAGGTGCGATCATTGAACATACCGCAATATCAGCCAACCCCAAACGATCCCCAACAAAATAACGGGCACCATTTTCTATTAATTTTTCATTTAATATTTCTATAATCTTTTGCATCTGGATTTTAGCATCTGCGATCTTCTCATCATCTAATTGATAACCTTTGGATACCAACTTTTTTAAGATCGGTTTTGAGAACTTTTCGAATTGTCTCAGGTAACCTTGTTCTCCTATCAAAATATCTATTGGCTCGTCCCCTTGTGCTAATGCATGTGCCAAACCAAAGCGACGTACATATACACCGAGTTCATTTGCTAAATGATTAATTTCCAGAGCTTGCTGACGTAAAATCTGGTCAGAGCGTAGTAGTGAATGCTCTGGATAAACTTCATCTAGGTACAAGGCTATTTGAGTTGAATCAGCAATATATTTTTCCTGATCCTTTAGAATGGGAAGTTTATTCTGACCTGTCTTGAGTTGGGCAAATGCACGATGTACACCAAGAATCAAGTTATGCGCTTCAAAATCAAGCTCTTTATGATCGAGCAACCAGCGAGCTTTTTCACAATAATGTGATAGAGGAAACTGGTAAAGTATGCGCATAAATTCTCCAAATTATATTTTTATATTGCTGTGATTTAAGTCTATATTGCTTTGTAACTTTAGTCAGCAGCGATTGTTTTAACAACCTGTTTTTTGTTCAATTATTTTTACAGGTCAAAGTTTATTCTCTTTTAATATTTATATATTTTTCTGTTTTCAATATGAATATTATGCATATTA
>NZ_OOGT01000211.1 GCF_900323515.1 Acinetobacter stercoris
AAAATATATTGTTTGGCGTGATTTGAATTGTATGTATGACTATTTGATTTCCTTTATCGGTGGATTATTGCTAGGTGCAGCTGTAGTTGGCTACCTATATGTAAATGGTCGTATTGCTGGAATTAGTGGATTAGTTGCACAAATTCTAAACCCTCAAACGATATTTAAGACACCTGCTATTTGGTTTATGTCAGGTTTGATCATTATATCCTTCATTTATGGGCGATTTGTTCAGCCAGAAATTGAATTGAATGCCAGTCCGTTGATGATGATCATTGCTGGGCTATTGGTGGGTTTTGGGACACGCTTAGGTTCAGGCTGTACCAGCGGTCATGGCATTTGTGGGATCAGTCGCTTATCTAAACGTTCTATTCTAGCCACCATGAGTTTTATGCTCGCTGGATTTGTTACGGTTTACATGATTCGCCATGTCACAGGAGCTTTCTAAATGAAGAATTTTCTTGCTTTCATTTTCGGCGGTTTATTTTCTATAGGTTTGATGCTTTCAGGGATGTCCAATCCAGAAAAAGTTCTAAACTTCTTAGATTTGTTTGGTGATTGGGATGCAAGCCTAGCTTTTGTAATGATTGGGGCGATTATGATTGCAATTATTCCTTTTCAAAAGGTGGTACGCAGTCAGGCACCTAAAACCGTATTTAATGAACCAATTGAATTACCTAGCAATCATAAAATTGATTTTAAATTGATCTCGGGCAGCCTTTTATTTGGTATTGGTTGGGGGATTGCTGGGATATGTCCTGCACCCAGTTTTACCTTGATTGGTCTTGGGCATTATCAGGTTCTGTATTTTATTGTCTCGATGTTTGCAGGCGTCTTGCTTCACCGTAAGTGGACAGGAGCTTAATCATGTCAAATTCACCTGTTGTAAAAGATTTTTTTCATGAAGATACCAATACGTTCAGTTATGTGGTGAGTGATCCAGCCACTAAGTCATGTGCAATTATTGACAGTGTGCTGGACTATGATGCTGCATCAGCCACAACTTCTACCACACATGCCGATCAGATCATTACCTATGTCAAAGCGCAGGGTTTAACAGTCGGGTGGGTCTTAGAAACCCATGTTCATGCCGATCATCTAACTGCTGCACAATATCTCAAAACCAAATTAGGCGGAAAAATCGCCATGAGCAAGAGAATTGCTGCGGTACAAGAGACCTTTTCTGCGATCTATCATTTGGATATCAAACAGTGGAATACCCAACAATTATTTGATTATTTGTTTGATGATCATGAGCAATTTCTAATTGGTTCAATCGAAGCATATAACATCCCGACTCCTGGACATACTCCAGCCTGCTTAAGTTATGTCATCGGTGATGCCGTGTTTGTGGGCGATACCTTGTTTATGCCAGATTATGGTACGGCACGCTGTGATTTCCCGAAGGGAAGCGCATCAATTCTTTTTGATTCAATACAAAGCTTATATCAATTGCCTGAGAAAACACGTGTATTTCTCTGCCATGATTATTTGCCAGAAAAGCGCGATACCTATATGTGTGAAACGGATATTCATACTCAAAAAAATCAGAATATCCATATTCACCATGGCACGACCAAAGATGATTTTGTTGAAATGCGTAATAAACGCGATGCGTGTTTAAGTATGCCCAAACTGATTTTACCTTCGATACAGATCAATATGAAAGCAGGACAATTCCCTGAACCAGAAGAGAATGGTGTTTCTTATTTAAAGCTTCCACTTAATTACTTCAAATAGGCAAATTTTTAGATTAAACAACAAGTTTTGTTTAATTGGATTGGTAAGAGAGGGGGGGACAGTAGCGATGTGGATGCTAACACTTGAAGGTCTGGTCATCGGTGGTTTGCTAGGGTTAACCGGTGCAGGTGGCGGCATTCTGGCTGTACCCGCACTGATGGCAAGTCAAGGGTGGACGGTCGCACAAGCTGCACCTGTTGGATTGCTTGCAGTCACTTTATCTGCCCTGGTTGGTACATTTGAAGGTTTATTTAAGAAAATAGTACGTTATCGGGCTGCGCTTTGGATTGCACTGATCAGCATTCCTTCAGCACGTTATGGTGTGCATCTGGGAGGAATAATTTCTCCTGTATGGCTTACATTGGCATTCAGTTTAGTCATGCTCGTTGTTGCTTACCGGATTTTTTTTAAAAAAGTGAATGACCATATAGGTGTGCTGTGTAAAGTTAACCAAACAACTGGTCGTCTGATTTGGAACATGAAAACTGCATTGTCACTCGGCAGTATTGGTCTGGTTGCAGGGTTACTTACCGGTTTGCTTGGAGTTGGAGGTGGTTTCGTGATTGTTCCAGCACTGAGTAAAGTAACTGATCTTGATATGCGAAGTATTGTTGCGACCTCGCTGATGATTATTTTCTTGATAGGTGGTGTCAGTATTTCAGCTCATATTTTAGATGGTTTTCAATACCCCATTTCGGTCACGCTGACTTTCGTTTTAGCTTGCATGGCCGGGATGTTGATTGGTCGAAGTTTGATGCCTTTAGTTAAGAATAGTCAAATCCAAAAGGTTTTTGCCATAACTGTCATAAGCGTAGCATTTTATTTAATTTCTACAGTCTTGATAACTTAATACAAGCAAGAGATTAGAGTCAAATTTAAAAACTGCGTTTTAAAGACATGAATATTTAATCAGAGACCAGATTTTTATAGATCAGAAGAGGTGAAGAGTAATGAAAACAGCAGAACAATTAATTTCAATGGCAAAGAACCGAATTCAAGAAGTGACGGTAGACGGCTTACTTGAAGCAATGAAAAATCATAAAACAATTCTCATTGATGTGCGCGAGCCCGAAGAGTTTCAAGCAGCAGCTATTGATCGCGCTGTGAACTATCCACGTGGGGTTTTAGAAATGCGTATTCATCAGCATCCGTTCGCTAGCCATCACTGTGATACAGCCCAAGCGCTAGAGCATTTGAAGGATCAGCCGATTTATCTGATTTGTGGTACGGGGGGACGATCAGCTCTGGCTACAGATACTTTACAGAATATGGGGTTTACTCAGGTGAAATCTGTTCAGGGTGGATTTCAAGCATGGCTAGAGCAGGGTTATCCAGTAGAGAAATAACTAGATTCCTATTTTAAGTCTAATCTAAGTTTATAGATATTCGAGTGAGAAAATCATGAAGTACAAAGAATTAACTCAAAATATTTCAGGCAGTTTAAAAACATTAGCACAGGATTCTCCTGATTTAATGAAAAGTTTTAATCAATTGTCACAAGTTGCAATGCGAGATGGTGTTATTGATCCTAAAACCAAAGAACTGATTGCCTTAGCGATTGGTGTTGCAGCACGATGTGATGGATGTATCGGTTTTCATGTCAGAACCCTAGTCAAAATGGGAATGACATTGCAAGAATTAGAGGAAGTGCTTGGTGTTGCAGTTTATATGGGGGGCGGTCCTTCATTGATGTATGCCGCTAATGCATTGGAAGCATTTAAAGAATTCACAGCTTAATTTTTTCAATCATTGGGAAACGATATGAATCAGCATTGGGATAATCTTTATTCGCAAACACAGGATCTGTATGGCATTTCGCCCAATCATTTTATTCAACAGATAGCAGATCAGGTTCCAATTGTGGGAAAAACTCTTGCTATAGCAGAGGGTGAGGGGAGGAATATCCTTTATTTGGCTAATAAAGCGAAACAGCAAAATGATTCATTTTCAGCAGAAATATGGGATTACTCAAAAGTTGCTTTGCAGCACTTATCTGCAAAAGCCCAACAAGCTGGTTTTGACTTCACACTGAGAAATATTGATCTCAATGATGTCGAATGGCCAAGAGAGCATTATCAAAATGTAATGTGTGTGTATGGGCATTTTGACGAAAATACTCAATTCAATGTTCTCACTGGGATTCGTCAAGCATTGACAAACAATGGCTGGTTTATTGGAGAGCTTTATTCTAAAGAGCAGATTGATTATCAAACCGGTGGTCCGAAAGATATTAACTATTTGTACGATCCAATGTCGTTTCTTTCAGTATTTAAAAATGATCATCTTTATCATTTTTATGTGGGTGAGCAGGAACGTCATGAAGGCAAGTTACATAACGGAAAATGTCATGTAGTTCAATTTGCAATTCAAGTGAAGAAATAGAGCGTAAAACGGTTCAAGCACGAGCATGGCTCACATGTTCATTTTATAAAAAAGAGAGGTTTATGATGTCAACACGTTTTAATAATAAAGTGGCTTTAGTTACAGGTGCGGGTTCGGGTATTGGGCGAAGCACGGCATTGCTTCTTGCTAAGCAAGGGGCAAAAGTTGTTGTTTCAGATATTAATCTTGATGCAGCTGAGAAAGTTGCAGCTGAAATTATGACTGCTGGCGGTCATGCTGTTGCGAATAAAACAGATACATCTCATCCTGAGGAAATGAAGCAAGCTGTTGAGTTTGCCGTGGAAAGCTTTGGGGCTCTTCATTTAGCCTTTAATAATGCGGGTATCTTAGGTGACGTCAATCCGATTGCTGAGTTGAGTATAGAGGCTTGGCGTAGAGTCATCGATATTAATTTGAATGCTGTTTTCTATGGGCTGCATTATCAGATTCCAGCAATACTTAAGTCAGGTGGTGGAGCGATTGTTAACACCGCATCAATCTTAGGTTTAGTCGGGACAAAGAACATTTCAGGATATGTTGCGGCGAAACATGGTGTGACTGGTCTGACAAAGACTGCATCATTAGAGTATGCTGATCAAGGTATACGCATTAATTCAGTTCACCCTGGTTATATCCAAACCCCATTAATTGGAGAGTTTGAGGAATCAGAATTAGTGAAACTTCATCCAGTTGGCCGATTGGGTAAACCAGAAGAAGTTGCTCAAGTAGTGGCTTTTCTATTGTCTGATGAAGCTTCATTTGTGACCGGCAGTCAATATACTGTTGATGGTTCTTATACTTCACAATAATAAATTAAATAAGAAAACCCTGCAGATGCAGGGTTTTCTTATTTTGTTCATGATAAATTACAGCTTCAATCCAGAATTTTATTTGGCTGAAATTAAACTGCAGATAAATTGTTCTGGTTCAATTTCTGCCGTTACCATGACATGAACACCAATATTTCTGAGTTTTTCTCGTAATCGATCGCCCATTCCCGTAGTTACGAATATATCCATAGGCAGCAGTTTTTCGAGTACCTCTCCAGACTGGGAAAAGGATTGCTCCTTTTCAACTTCAATAAGTTGTTTGTCAGTCACTTCTCCATCTTTTAATTCATATTTCCAGAATTTCCGACATTTTCCCGCATGGGGCGTAATATGACGCCGGTTCTGAGATGTAATCACAATAAACATGAAAATTTCTCCAAACCGATACGGTTATCTTTTTGCAGGTTCGTATCGGTTCTTAACGATTTTTAAATCACTCAAAATATGGCTCAGGCTCTTCAGGAAAGATTTTCCAATACAAACTGAGGTGACTTTATAAGCAGTTTGATTAAAGCCTGTGCTGAACTTGATGGATGGCGAACTCCGCGTTCCCAACTTTCTAATGTGCGAGCCGAAATGCATAATTTAGCGGCCAGTTCTGTCTGGGAGATGTTTAGTTCCTGTCGGATCTGGACAATTTGCTGTGCTAAACCCAGATAATAGCCGCTAATAAATTCATTTTGATCAGGTTGAGTACGATCATTTTTAAATAGATTCATTATGGTCTCTTCCGTATCGATATATCGGAAAATAGTAATAACTCTTTAAAATATTCCGAAACTGATTGGAGGTGTTGGAGAGAACAAAACTAGTTTAGTTATACTAAGCCTCATAATTATCCACTCCTATTCGGGTTATCGTGACTAGAGATGTAGATATTGAGCTGTGTACTTGGTCTGCAAAGATAACTCTAATATAGCTTATGTCATTATGTGGTGACCCTAGTACACAACACAGAAAAAATACATTTCTAATTTATTGTGTAACTACTAAACAGGGGGAGCACGGCTTTCAGGAATCAGAAATTCAAGAGCATTTAGGGCAGGTTTATATAAAGTTGTTGTCTTAGATAGTAGAAGTAGAGTTTGTATTCTAATCAATACTGTTCTAAGTTTTGTATCAACTAGAGGCAGAGTAAAGCTATGTACTAAACAAAATTGACAATAGTCATCAATCTGTGAACCTTTATTCTGCTGATGGTGATTTTGTAAATTAATAAAGTGATGCGTATGAGTTTGTCTCATCCCATTAGTATGATCTTCATACAAACCTAGTTTGGTTAATGGAGATTGTTGAGTAGTATGAGCACCTTTTAAGTACAGTGCATTGACAACACTATTACACACCCGAAAAACAGAGTATTTTTCGGGTAATAAAGGCTGTAGGAACACTGTAATCTGTAATAAGATTGCTATTAAACCAAGCAATTTTCCCAATTTGACGAGCACGTAAATACGCTTTAATCGAAATTACATTTTTATAATATATTAAAACGTATAATTTTAAAAATAAAATATGATGTAAGTTGTTGGTTAGAAGAGACAAACGTTGATTATCAATTTTAATTTACTCATCTTTAGATAAAGTACATTGCGAAGTTGACAGGAATTACAGCTTTTCAAAACTAGGAATATATTATAA
>NZ_OOGT01000125.1 GCF_900323515.1 Acinetobacter stercoris
GACTAAAATAGTGGGTATTTTTAAGAGTATTTGTAATAATTTGTGTTTTCATTATTAATTAAAATAACCGCCACAAATTATACACGATTAAAACTAAAAAGAGGAGTGCTACAACATATAAAACTTTTTTGAGACGGTTTTGATTTTTCTCCATCCGTCGTATGCGGTTTTGATACTGTTTTACTTCTACCTTTAACGTATTGATTTGTGAGCGTTGTTGATCAATTTTCTCAAGTAATGGTTGTATCCGTTTTTTTGAAGCAATCGT
Source organism: Acinetobacter stercoris (assembly GCF_900323515.1). Lineage (GTDB taxonomy): Bacteria > Pseudomonadota > Gammaproteobacteria > Pseudomonadales > Moraxellaceae > Acinetobacter > Acinetobacter stercoris. Next base: position 269 of record NZ_OOGT01000125.1, read on the forward strand.
ATTTCGGTCACTATCTGGGCTGCTTAACCAGTTTTTCCAATCTGATAATAATTTTGGTGCTGATAGATTGAGTACGAGATCTCTAAATTCATCTTTTAAATTTGCATCTCCCTCTAGCCGCATTTTTTTAATACTGCGTCTATTCGATAAAAGAAAAATTTGTACAAGATCAATCAGGGTGCTGCTAACGACTAAATCTACTGGCTTTTCTGGTGCTTTTATATCAAATAATAGTCCTTTATCTGTAAATTGCAGATAAAAATCAAAATAGGGAACATAACTGTTCATTTTGATCGTAATTTGCTGATCAACAAATTTCTTTGCTTGTATTCGAACAACACGATCATGTTTCAAAATAAAAGAATAGAATGTTTCAAAAACAATCATGATGATATTTAGCAACAGACTAGATTGTTCTTTTTGTTGTTGCGTTTCACTCATAAAAACTTTCCTATCTGTTTTACAACAGAGAATCCTGCCTCAAAAAATCAAGTATAACTCGTCCAAGCGAATTTTCGAAAATTACTTAGCTTTGTAGAACAGTTTTATCAAAGGTTCAAGCTATAATGTTGCTATTATAGTTATATTTTTGCACGTAATCATTTAGTTTGATTATTAAAAGATCAGGAGCAACGGTTTATGGGTCAAGAAAACAACGATATAAATCAACAACAACTTGAAAAGGATGGAAAGGAATCTAGCCGAATTAAAACTAAATCTTTAAGAAAATCCCCGCTTGATTTTAAAAAGTACACCAAACAAATCTGGCTTGCTGGTTTAGGGGCGTTTTCAAGAGCTGAAGAAGAAGGTAATAAATTATTTGATTCTCTGGTGAAAGTTGGTGAAGAACTTGAATCCAAGACAACGGATATTACAGATCAGACGGTAAACAAAGTTGCCGAAAAAGCGAAAGAATCTGTGATTGAAAGTAAGGATCGTGTCGAAAAAATTCTGGATCAAGGAGTGAATCAATCTTTAAACCGTATTGGTTTAGTAAGTGCTAAAGATGTTCAACGCCTGGAAAACCTGATTTTACAACTACATCAGAAAGTGGATCTTTTACTTGAAGAAAACCGGTCAATAAAAGAACAGATTTTGGGAAATAAGCAAAAATAGGCATGAAATTACATTTTAAACGAGAATAAATGCACTTTTTTGTGAAAAAGCGATTGTCTAGTATTGCGTTTCCCCCCAAAGCATTGCTATAAAGTCGTCATGGCATTTTTACTACAAGCCTTGGATCTTAAACAAACGATACTAAGAGGACGTAATCTTCATGAATAAATCAGAATTAATCGACGCCATTGCAGAGAAAGGGGAATTGTCTAAGACTGATGCTGGTAAAGCATTAGACGCGACTATTGCTTCAATTGGTGAAGCGTTGAAAAAGGGCGACACAGTAACACTTGTGGGCTTCGGTACTTTCAGCGTGAAAGAGCGTGCTGCACGTACTGGTCGTAATCCTAAAACTGGTGCTGAACTTCAGATTCCTGCAAGCAAAGTACCAAGTTTTAAAGCGGGTAAAGGTTTGAAAGATTCAGTTGCTTGATCTTTTAAGTATATAAACGCGCCTTTTGGGCGCGTTTTTTTATGAAAAAAGCAATATAACGATTTTATCCATTCATTCATTGTTCATTATCAGTTAAAATCGCACGCAAATAAAATATTGGAATACTTATGGAATCGTTTCGTAAAGTCATTCGGGGCTGGTTTGGTAAAGTCTTACTGGTATTGTTTCTACTCCCTTTTGCTGTTGTTGGTATTGAGGGATATTTTAGTGGTGGAAACAAGGCAGATGTTGCACAGACAGTCAATGGTCAAGAAATACCTAAAAAAGAGCTTGATTCTGTCACACAGAACTTTAAAGAACGCTATTTATCAATGGTTGGTGGTGATGAGACTTTGTTAAATCAGAGTTTTATTCAAAAAAATGCCTTAGATAGTTTGATTTCACGTAGTTTGTTATTACAACAAGCGAAGAAATTAGGTATTTCACTAAGTAATGCCCAAATTGAGCAAATGATTGCCCAACAACCTAATTTTCAGGAAGGTGGCAAGTTTTCTGAAGCTTTATACGCAAATTATCTTCGCTCAGTTGGTATGACAAGCGATGCTCTAATTGACAATCTACGTCAAGATCATGCTTTGAAAATGCTTAGTAGTTCAATTTTGGATTATGCGTTGGTCAATAAACAAGATGTTGCACAAATTGCCAATTTGCAAACAGAACAACGCAATTTATATTTATCGAGTATTAAGCTTGATGATTATAAGAAAAATGTAAATGTAACGAATCAGGAAATAGCGGATTATTACAATAAACATCAGCAACAATTTAAACAAATTGCATCAGTTGATGTTGATTATGTTGTTTTAACACAAGCTTTAGTGCAGGGAAACAATACAACAGTTTCAGATGCTGAGCTTCAGCAGGCATATTCTAAGTTTGTTCAGGAACAACAAAAGAACATCAAACGGGAAGTGAAGCATATCCTGATAACTGCTGACAGCCGTAGTGATACGGATGCTCAAAAGCTTGCAAATGATGTATATGCAAAGATCAAAGCAGGCATGACTTTTGCTCAGGCTGCAGAACAATATTCAGATGATCCTGATTCAAAAGCCAAAGGTGGATTGGTAACAACTTATGTGCCTGGTGCCTTCTCTGCTGAATTCGATAATGCTGTGAATGCATTAAAAGCAGGTGAAATTTCTAAACCTGTTAAAACACAATATGGTTATCACATTATTGAAGCGAAAGTTCTTGCTGCCGATATTCCTTCATTTGAATCTAAAAAAGCAGAGTTAACAACTGAAATTCTGAAAAGTCGTAACGCAAACCTTTATTCAGATACTGTAAATAACATCAATGAACAAGTTGTGGGTAATGATGCTTTAGATCCTGTCACTCAAGCTGTAAAAGGAACTCAGGTACAATCGGTTAAAGGCTTAACTGTTTTAGCAAACGTTCCTGTACTTTCAGATCCTGCTGTTAAAGCAAAAATCTTCAGTGAGGATGTGAAAAATGGTGACCGCAATGCATCGAGTAATATTCAGCTAGCAAATGGAGATACTGTATGGGTGAAAGTACGTAACTATCGTGCTGCTGGTGTTCAACCACTTGCTCAGGTATCTGCACAAGTTAAAGCTAAACTTATTGATGATAAAGCGGCGAAAGCAGCTAAAGCAAAAATTGCCAATATGTTGACTCAGTTTAAATCTGAACCGGCTACTCAGGTCTTGGCAAAGAATCAGGTTGCATTCCAGAATGCAGGTGTTTTTACACGCTCTCAAGGTTTAAAACGTCCGATTGAACGTGCTGCATTCAGTCTTCCCGCACCTAAGGATGGTATGTGGTCTGTTACAACAACTTCATTACCAAATGAGTTGGTTGTTGTTGCTGTGGCTAAAGTAAATAAGGCAGGTATTGAGACTATGAACCCTAATCAGGTTCAGGAATTGAGTCAGCTTTATCAGCGCCTTCGTGCCGAGCAAGAGTTGGATGACTATACTCAATACTTAAAATCACATGCGAAAATAAAATAAACTGATTCTGATAAAAAAAGCGCTTCGGCGCTTTTTTTATATTTGTTTGTAAAACCATAACAACATTATATTGGTATCGAGTTTGAGCTAGCAAGAAACTGCGAATAACAGGATCAATAGAACAGTTTAAATACTGTAGAAAAAGCTAAGCATTCTGTTTGTATTGGCTTGGGCTAACTTCAAACTGTTTTTTGAAAGCTTGGCTAAAGGATGTTTCTGATGAATATCCGACTTGGTGGGCGATTTGCTGAATTGACATATGTCCCTGCCTTAGAAACTGGGTTGCCAGACGCAGACGATGTTGTTGTAAGTATGCAAGAGGCGAGGTTCCTACAATTTGATTAAATAAACTGGAAAATTTGGATCTGGACATAAAACATTGTTCGGCCAGACTTTCTACAGTCCATGACCGCTCAGGAAAACTATGAATTGCAGCGAGTGCTCTTGCTAGCTCAGGATGAATAAGTGCATTCAGCCAGTTATTTTGATCTGTTAAATGTTCAATATAGTCACGGACGCATTCAATAAACATGATGCTTACAAGATGATCCATGATTTTATTTCGACCCGCCAAAGACCTTTGGGTCTCGGATGCAACAAAATATAATCCGATTTTTAACCATTCTGGTGCTGTATCACTAAATGCATTTTGAATATGTAAATATGGAGGGAGAGCATTGACCAGAGGCTTAGCCATGACGGCATCCATGTGGCAGCGTACAGTCAGGATGAGCGCTTTATTGGAATCTCCTTGACCGAACTGAATTGCATCCTGCTTTAAACCATCAAATAGTTTTGAAATGTCAGTTGATTGAATTAGCTTGGTTTGCCCAATATTTTGAGCCTTATGTTCTAACCCCGCAGGGATAAGAATAATATCACCTGCTTTTAGATCAATTTTTAATTGATCTTGTATGAAAACTTGTGCCTGTCCGAACAAAATGATATGTGCAATAAGTGCTGATTGTTCTGGAATATGAAATGCCCAGTCACCTTGTGTTTGTAAATAGAGATATTCAGTTTGATTTAAATGAATATCGTCAAAAATTTTACTTAAAGCATCCATAGAATAGAACCGAACCTCTTTTAAAGAGTATGTATCAATTTTGTTTTAAATCATGTTCAAAAAGGTCAAATACGGGGTTGAATATGCCAAATACGTTTGAATAGGTTTTTTGGACGCTTAAAACTGTTTCGCTTCACTTATTTACTGAAATATATCAGATATGTTGTAGATAGGAAAAGGTGAATGCAATGAATGCTCCAGTTAAATTATCTGAAAAAGAATTAGAAAATCTTGCAAATGAATCAGGACTGGCTTTGGATAAAAAACGTTATTGGTGGTTGCTTAGCCCGGCATTACCGATGATTGGGGTTGCCGTTTTGGCAGGCTATCAGTTTGGACCTAAAAAAACAAAAAAGCTTTTTGCTTTGGGTGGACCGATTTTATTACATATCGTCATTCCTTTGGTTGATGCAGCCATAGGGCATGATGATAACAATCCTAGTGATGAACAGATTAAAAAACTGGTTGAGGATCCATATTACAATAAGATTTTGAAATTATTTGTTCCATCTCAAATGTTGGCAAACTTATTTGCCGGATATGTCGTTTCGCGTAAAACGACATCTTTCCTGGATAAAATTTTGCTAGGAATTTCTATGGGAGCAATTAATGGTATTGCTGTAACGACAGCGCATGAATTTTCCCATCGCTCAACCAGACTCGAACAATACTTGTCACATACGACTCTAATGCCTTTGTTCTATAATCATTTTCGTATAGAACACCCATATGGTCACCATAAACGTGCTGCAACACCTGAAGATCCAGCGTCTTCACAAATGGGTGAAAGTTTTTATGAGTTTTGGCCGAGAACTGTTTTTGGCAGCCTTAAATCTTCAATTGAAATTGAAACTCGTCGTTTGAAACGTAAAGGTTTACCATTTTTTTCTAAAGAAAATGAGTTATTTCATGGCTGGTTAATGAGTGCCGGTTTTCACGGCTCGATGCTTAAAATGTTTGGTAAAGATATATTACCATATTTAGTTACACAGGCTTTTTATGGCATCAGTCTGTTTGAAATTATTAATTATATTGAACACTATGGTTTGCTGCGTGAAAAGAATGAAGATGGCAGTTACAAGCGTACCATGCCAGAACACAGCTGGAATAATAACAACATCACTACCAATCTATTTTTATACCAATTGCAGCGCCATTCTGACCATCATGCTTATCCAACCAGACCATATCAGGCTTTAAGACACTTTGATGAAGCACCAGAGCTTCCAAGTGGTTATGCAACGATGTTGTTGCCAGCATTAATTCCATCTGTATGGTTTAAAATGATGGATAAACGTGTTTTTGATCATTATGGTGGGGATTTAAACAAAGCAAATATTTATCCAAAGCGTCGCGCTAAAATTTTTAAGAAATTTGGTGTTGTTGATAAATTGCTGAATAACGAAACTGTATAAAAGAATTAAGTAATAAAGCCCGTAAAAGGGCTTTGTTATTTTAAGTCTTTCAACATCCAGATTTCGCAGGCATGACTATGTCCAGTATTCCCTTTAGGTTGAGTTAAATGCTGAAAACCAAGTTTTTCATAGAGTTTCACAGCTTGCCAGAGGTCTTTGGTTGTTTCCAGATAGCATGATTGAAAGCCATTTGTTTTCGCAAAATCAAAAGCATTTTCCAGTATATGTTTGGCAAAACCAAAACCCCGTAGCTCAGGTAAAAAATACATTTTCTGTATTTCAAGAATACGATCATCACCTTTAAGTGGAGACAGGCCACCACCACCAAAAACTTGATCATTATCATCAACAATTACCCAGTATTGAGCATTAGCCTGACGATAAACATCATATAAATTGTCTAAAACGGGATCGGCTACAGCAAAGCCAGACTCAGGTGCAAGTCCAAACTCTTTAGAAACTTCACGGATAATGTGAGCAATTGCCATATTATCTTTTTGTTGAATAGGGCGAAGAGAATACATAACTTATAAAAATAACATAGAGATGAATCCTTATAGCAAAAAATTCATCTCTTGTGTTAAGTCTAGGAAAGCAAATAGCTTATTTTAACTCGCTTGATGATTTTCCAAGTTCACGTCTTGCAATAATCAATTGTTGAATTTGCTGGGTTCCTTCAAAAATATCTAAAATTTTTGAATCACGTGCCCATTTTTCCAACAGTTCATCTTCGTTATATCCGACACTCGCAGCCAGTTCGACACATTTTAAGGTAATCTCATTTCCTATACGTCCAGCTTTGGCTTTTGCGATAGAGGCTTCACGAGAATTTGGTTTTTTATTGTCAGCCATCCATGCAGCTTTTAACATGAGTAGGCGAGATGCTTCCCATTCAGCTTCCATACGGTAAATTTGTGCAGCTATATTTGAGGTTTGCAGATATGGCGTAGCATAGTTTTCGTCTAAGACATCTTTGAAAATTTCTTTGATTCTTTCTAAAGAAGCTTTTGCACATCCAACAGCCATTGCTGCAACAAGAGGGCGAGTGTTATCAAAGGTTTCCATGACACCCGCAAACCCTTTTGCAACATCTATTTCCGCATTACCCAAAAGATTTGTAGCAGGAACACGGCAATCTACAAAACTGATTGCTGCTGTATCTGAGGCTTTGATACCGAGTTTGTGTTCCAGACGTTCCACAGTCATACCCGGTGTACCTTTGGGAACAACGAAGGATTTAATTGCTGCGCGTCCAAGCTTTTTATCCAGAGTTGCCCAGACCACAACCGAATCTGCCCGTTCGCCTGAGGTAACGAAGATTTTCTCACCATTTAAAATATAGTCATCACCATCTTTTGTAGCTGTTGTCCGAATTGCTGCGGAGTCTGAACCACAACCAGGTTCAGTGATAGCCATCGCAGCCCATGTACCTTTAAATCGCTCTAACTGTTCATCATTTGCTACAGCGGCTATAGCCGAATTGCCTAATCCCTGGCGTGGCATGCTCAGAAGAAGACCAGTATCTCCATAACACATTTCGATGATACCTAGTGCTGTGGACATGTTTACGCCATTTTTATTACTATCATCTGTAGCGCCACGTTTCCCTACAGCAGCACCTGCATTCATGCCTTCACCGCCATCATTCATTCCATCCAGCAATGAACCCAGCATATTTAGCTCTTTCGGATAGGCATGTTCGGCTTTGTCGTATTTACGTGAAATAGGACGCAATACATTGATTGCAACTTCGTGTGCCTGATCGAGTAATATTTTAAACTTTTTTGGATTTTGTAAATTCATGATTTTGTCCTCATTGTTATTATTTTAATTAAGCATGTAAGCCCGAGTGTAAGATAGCAGTGGCACGTAAGTCACGATACCAGCGTTCAACAGGGTGTTCTTTGGTAAAACCATGACCACCTAAAATTTGTACACCATCAGTACCGATTTTCACTGATTTTTCAGCACTAAGTAAACGGGCCAAATATGCTTCACGGTGAAATGGTTTTCCTGATTCAGCCAAACTTGCAGCATTTAAAACCAACATGCGCATGGCATCTATTTCAATAGCCATATCTGCAATCATGAAGGCAACACTTTGACGATGTGAAATAGGCTCACCAAAAGCGGTACGTTCGTTGGCATATTGAATACAATATGTTTTGACTGCTTCGCATGTCCCAATTGCAATCGCACACCACATCAGATTTCCCAAGTCCAAGAAAGCAGTATAGTCAAAATCTTCATCACCCAATATCTCGGCAGGTGTATGGTTAAATTTTAAAGTTACGGTTTCAGTCGCTTTAAGACCCATTGCCGGGCTACGTTTAGCAGTGATTGTTTCATCTCGTTTGACAACAAATACTTCAGGTTGACCGTTTAATTCTGCATTTACGATTAATACATCAGCTGATTCACCCAATAAAACTAAAGTTTTTTCACCAGTAATATAGTGCTGTCCTTGTACTGAAACTGCCTTGGTTTTGAGTTTAAAAGGATTGAAAGCAGGAGTGGACTCCTGAATGGCAAATGTTGCCTTTATGTCGACGTCATCTGCAAAACTAGATAAATAAGCGGACTGGATTTTTCTGGAACCCCATTGAGTGATTGCATTGATTACACTAAAAGTAGAAAGTAAGCCAGCTGTAAGACTAAAGTCACCTTTTGCCAGACTTTCCGCAATCAAAATATTGCTGACAATATTTTTTTCTGATGCTACACCTCCGAGTGCTTCTGGAAGCGCATAGTAATTCAGACCTAAATCTGTACTATGTTGCCATAATTCGGAAGGGAAAGTTTCGTTACTATCCGCATTGTGTGCCAGCGGATATAAAATCTCTGTAGCAAACTGGCTCATGGCATCGACAGTCATTTGCTGTTCTTCAGTCAGACTGAGATCAAATAATGATTTTTCTTGGTTCGGTAGTCGTTGTTTATGTACATCCTGATTGGATTTAAAAACTTTTTGAGTTTTACTGAGTGTTTTAAAACTAACTTTAGACCCTTGGTAAAGTGATTTCTCAACAAATTTACGAAGTTTTAGTTGATCTAATAGGTCGCTTCCTGCAATTTTTGTGATAAGTGATAGACCCAAACCTTGAGCCTTATTTACCATACTGGTCATTGTTATACCCTGAGAGCTTTTGTTGGCTAATAAGAATCATCCTGACATGATCAAATTGAAAAAACCATGTCATTCTTGACGTACAAGTTGACTAAAGATAAATGGTAGCTAGGTTTTGAATTTTGTTTTTATTTTATTGATAAAAAATAAATTTTAATTTTAATTTTTAAATGTAAAAAAATAAATATTGACCAAAATGACAAATTTTTATTGGCATCATTTTGGTCTTTTTATAAAATCATAAAAAAGGTGTGATCATTTTTCTGACATTGGTTTTTGCTTCAATCACTGTCATGAAAGTATAAGCACCGATAAATTTACGGCTAATAAACATAAACTCTTTTGGTGGGATACTAAAGTAACGCGATGCCATAGATTTGGAAGCACGTTGCATTACGCGACTATGCAGCTGGCTTTTTTTCCAATCGTAGCGATTTTGATCATCCATCACACCAGCTGGTAGATCTGGATTATTTTCCTTAGTGCTGAATGCCTCGGTAGCCAGTAAAAAAACCTTTGCCATATCTGGTTTGATACTGAGTGGCATCGCATCAAAAAATTCATAACCTGTCATAGAGTTAACCATCTCTTCAGCATCATGATGGTAACCTGAAATAATTAAATTTCGGGCGACTTTAAGCAGTTGCTCATCAAATTGGCGGATTGCACCAAAGTCAAGTAGTACGATCCGATCCAGTGTGTTATTACCATCACTCAAACGAACCAAATAGTTCCCAAAGTTTGGGTCAGTCTGCATTTCACCCCATTCAAAAATTTCACGAACAGCGATTTCAAGTGAGGCCTCACCAAGCAAATTACGGCGTTCTTGGGGCAATGACAACATAACAGGGCTATTGATAGGAACACCACGTTCATAGGTCATGCAAAGCACTTGATTTGTTGAATAATCATCAATTATTTGAGGGACTATATAACGTGAATCACCACGTAATCGTTCTGCAAAACGTCGAGTTGTTGCTGCTTCGACTTTGTAATTCACTTCACGATGCATCATCTCACGGACTTCGTCAAACCATTGATCAAATTCGCGAGTTTGAGGAACCATACGGGTAAGTTTAAGCATGTTTTTAAACAGGCTCATATCCGAATCAATAGCATCGGCAACACCTGGGTACTGGATTTTTAATACCAGTTCCAATCCATCTGATTTACGGGTTGCACGATGAACCTGCGCAAGAGAAGCAGTACCAATAGGTTCATGATCGATTGTTAAATCATTTAGCTTTGAGCCTAACTGACTGACCAGTTGCTCCTTGATGGCAGGCCATGCAAGAGCCACAGTTTGATTGTTCAGAGTATTGAGTGCTTGTGTAATTTCTTCTGGTAAAAAATGTTCTCCATACAGAGCCATCATTTGACCAATTTTAACAATCGAACCTTTTAACTTTCCAATTTCAGAAACAAGATAATCAGCTTGCTCTTTCATTGCTTTTTTACGTTTTTTTTCTTTTTCTTCTTCACTTGAAAAAATTGAGGTTGCACTTGAAGCCGCCCAACGGGTTCCAGCCAATAACGAAGCTTTTGCAATCGATAAGCGTCGATCTATAGATGAGGTTTTTAAATTTTTAAGCTTATCGTTTTGATCTGACATGAAGATTAAATCCCTTAAGCGATTCGAGCAGATAATAATATTAGCGAATATTACATGTTATCTGCGTATTAAAATAGTTTTACTGGCTGAATGGCACACTGTATTTAAAAAAATGCCAATATTTTACTAAATAGCCTAAGCAAAATGATTTTTAAAACTTACATTCGGTATTGAATTTTCAGTTCTTGTCTATGCATCAGTTGAAGTTTATTGGCCTGGATAAATGTTGAAATCATGGATTGAACAGATTGATCCAAAAAACCCAATGCATAGCCTTTAACAATAATTATGCTTGGGAGGCTAAAAAAGAAATAGCGGGCATCTTCTAGATTCGCAGTTTTAAAAACGCCATGTTGGGTTAAAGTTGATTGAAAGTATTGCTTTTCAATTTGAACTGAGGGAGAACTTTCATCATTCCAATAGCTTTCACGCATTGCCATCAGGTTATTATGTTTATAACTCATTCGCTTCAGAAAATAACATAGACGTGTTATTTATAAGGACGGAGAGTAGAGAAATCAAGTATTTTAAATAAGCCATTTAGATAATTTCATCAACTTCAATCATCTAAATATTGGAAATATATGAGCTGGATTACTAAAAGTTTCACTT
>NZ_OOGT01000046.1 GCF_900323515.1 Acinetobacter stercoris
GTTATATTATTGAATAATAATAAATTTTTTAATGGCATAAAGCTTGCTAATACAACAATGCAATTTAATTCGGGAGACAAAGCCATGAGTGAACCTAGTCTATTCAAAATCAAAAATATTCGTCTAATCGGGCAAAAAACGTGTGAACTGTATATGGAAAATGTGGAAACCTTGTCGATTAAAGGTTGGGTGATTAACTGCAATGATGTTTTTATTCATCAGTTTCATGAGCAGTTAAATAACCTGTGTCAGTCTGATAACCCATTTTATTCTTTACTTCAGTTAAAGCAGTATCACAAAGTAGAAGTTTTATGTTAAGCCTAAATTGATAGGTGGTATTTAAAGCAATACCACCCATTTTCTTTTTTATTTTTATAACTATAAAAGTTTCCTGATAGGAAAAAAAAATTTAAAAAACTATGGACGATCAGGTAAAATTACTCTATAAATTACTATTAAGAAAATTAATTTCCTATAGGGAAACTTTTTCAATGCAAATTGTTGTCATCCGTCATCACGTTTAGGACTTACCATTGAGGAATTCATCATGTCCCACGATCAAACCGAACAATACATTTTAAAAATTAGTTGTCCTGCAGCTTCAGGTATTGTGTCTGCAGTATCAAGCTATTTGGCAGGTAATAATTGCTATATCAGTGAAATGTCACAATACGATGATGAAACAACCGGATATTTTTTTAGTCGCATTGTTTTCCGATTTAGTGATGGCAAAGGCAACATTGACGAGCTGAAGCAAAATTTTGCTGAGGTAGCAGAAAAATTTGGTATGAAAGCAAGCTTTTATGACAAAAAAAATCCAATGAAAGTATTAATTATGGTCAGTAAATTCGACCACTGTTTGCTGAATTTATTGTATCGCCATCATAAAGGTGAACTGGATTTTCAGATCACAGCCATTGTGTCTAACCATCTGGATTTACGACCAATTGCCGAGCGTGAAGGCATTCGCTTTATCTATTTGCCAGTGACCAAAGAGACTAAACAGCAACAAGAACAGCAATTGATAGACATCGTGGATGAAACCGGTACGGAACTGGTGATTCTAGCGCGTTATATGCAAATCCTTTCCAATAATCTATGCATGCAACTTTCTGGTCGTGCCATCAACATTCACCATTCATTTTTGCCAGGTTTTAAAGGCGCCAAACCATACCATCAGGCTTATGAGCGTGGTGTCAAACTGATTGGTGCAACAGCGCATTTCGTGACCAGTGATTTGGATGAAGGACCAATCATTGAGCAAGAAGTACAACGTGTTGATCATGCTTATTTACCGGATGATTTGGTATCTATTGGCCGTGATACAGAAACGGTGGCACTCTCTAAAGCAGTGAAATATTTTGTTGAGCACCGTGTATTTATGAATGATAACCGTACGGTGGTATTCAAATGAACTTGAGCCTATTACAGCAAGATGATGACAAAATCATTGATGGTAAAGCTACCGCGCAGCAGGTGTTGGATGAAGTCAAATACGAAGTTACCGAAATGAAACAGCGGGGCATCGCACCTTGTCTGGCGGTAGTTTTGGTGGGTGAAGATCCAGCAAGTCAAGTGTATGTCCGTAACAAAGTTGAAAAAACTGAATTTGTTGGCATGCGTTCTTTGGAATTCCGTTTTGAAACTGATCTGAGTCAAGAGCAGTTGCTTGCCAAAATTGATGAACTGAATGCCGATGCAAGTGTGCATGGCATTTTAGTGCAGTTGCCGTTACCAAAACATATTGATGAAACCGATGTGTTACAGCGGATTGACCCGAAAAAAGATGTCGATGGTTTTCATAGTGAAAATGTCGGTGGTTTGAGCCAGGGGCGCGATGTGCTTACGCCATGCACACCCACTGGATGTATTCGTTTGTTAAAGGATACTTTGGGCAATGATTTGGCCGGTTTACATGCTGTAGTAGTAGGACGTTCCAATATTGTCGGTAAACCAATGGTTGCTTTGCTTTTAAAAGAAAACTGCACGGTAACGGTGGTTCATTCCAAGACTAAAAATATCCAGCAAGTGTGTCAACAGGCCGACATCATAGTTGCTGCAGTTGGGCGCCCAAAAATGATCACGGCATCTTATGTCAAAGCTGATGCAGTGGTAATTGATGTCGGGATTAACCGGATTTTGGAGAATGGCAAAAACCGTCTGGTTGGCGATGTTGATTTTGATGATGTGCTGCCAAAGGTGAGAGCCATTACCCCAGTACCAGGTGGTGTAGGGCCAATGACTATTGCCTATTTAATGAAAAATACCTTGCATGCTGCCAAGTTGCAATACGCTGAATTGTAAAACGAAATTATCCGAATGATTACAGGCGTTTCAAACGTCGCGGAGGAGTGTACCCATGCCTTTTGGTCTACTGAAGTATGGATTGAGCCATGAATATCCTGTGGAAGTGGATTTGCCTCCACCCAAGGAACTGAAAACTCATTATGACGTTGTCATTATTGGAGCTGGTGGGCATGGTTTAGCCATTGCTTATTACTTGGCAAAATACCATGGCATTACTGATGTTGCTGTGCTGGAAAAATCTTATCTGGGCAGTGGCAATATCGCACGAAATACTGCGGTGATTCGCTCGAATTATTTAACCTCTGAAGGTGTAAAGTTTTATGCCGAGTCGGTAAATTTATTTAAAAACTTGTCCAATGAGTTCAATTTCAACATTATGTATTCTGAACGTGGACAGTTGACTTTGGCACATACCGATTCAACGGTACGTGCTTTCCGTCAGCGCGCGGAAGTCAATAAACATTTTGGTGGCCGCACGGAAATGATTGACCGTCAGCAGATTAAAGAACTGGTGCCATGTCTGAATCTTGACCCAGCACATTTGCCAGTTTTGGCAGGTTTATGGCATATCGATGGGGCAACTGCGCGTCATGATGCCGTGGCATGGGGCTATGCCAAAGAGGCTGCAAAACGTGGCGTGGAAATTCATCAGCTCACGGAAGTCAAAGATTTTGTTGTTGAAAAAAACAAGGTTACTGCGGTGAAAACTAACCGTGGCAACATACAGTGTGGATGTGTGGTGCAAGCTATAGCTGGTTCATCTTCTATTTTAATGAACAAGCTAAAAATCCGTGCTCCAATTCATACGTTCCCATTACAGGCCATGGTGTCTCAGCCATTTAAACCGTTCATTAACCCATTGGTGAGTTCATCTGCATTGCATTGTTATGTACAACAAACCAGTCGTGGAGAAATTGTATTTGGCGGTGGTTCTGACCCATATCCATTGTACAACACACGTTCAACACTTGATTTAAAAGAAAGTTTGCTGGCGCATGCCATTGAAATGTTCCCATTTATGGCGAACGTGAAATTAATGCGGCAATGGGCAGGCATAACCGATATGACACCGGACTATAGTCCGATTATGGGGAAATCTCCGTATGACAACTATTATCTCGATGCTGGTTGGGGGACTTGGGGCTTTAAGGCAACCCCAATTTGCGGCAAAACCATGGCAGAACTGGTTGCAACGGGTTGTACGCCTGAGTTGATTGAACCATTTGCGCTAGAACGTTTTAGCCGTTTCCAGCAAGTTAACGAAATGGGCGCAACTGCGGCCAGCCACTAAGGAGCAGATCAGATGAAAATTATGCATTGTCCTTTAAATGGTCCTCGCAATATTAGCGA
This sequence comes from Acinetobacter stercoris, assembly GCF_900323515.1. Lineage (GTDB taxonomy): Bacteria > Pseudomonadota > Gammaproteobacteria > Pseudomonadales > Moraxellaceae > Acinetobacter > Acinetobacter stercoris. Next base: position 3,658 of record NZ_OOGT01000046.1, read on the forward strand.
ATTTACCTATGGTGGTGAGCTCAAGGAAATGATTGACCAGAATACTTGTAGTGATGAGGCATGGGCAGATTATGTTTTTAATACCAGTAATATTGCAGGGGTGGTACTCGAATGGTGGATGCACACGCCAAGTAGTTATTGGTTTATCGCCGAACGTCATACGGTGACCGATGAAATTTTAAGAACCTTTGATGCCAAAGAACTATTTGCACAACGCGTCGAGTTTTCTGCTCCTGAAGTGGTAGCAGTAGTCACACAAAAGGAGTCATTGACATGAGCCAAAGTCAAACTTTACAACGACTACCTTTACCTTATGGTAGCTTGATTGACCGTCAAACAACTATTGAGTTTGAGTTTGATCAGCAAAAAATTACTGGTTTTGCCGGTGACAGTATTGCCAGTGCCTTACTCGCTCAGCAGCGTTGGGTGATGTCGCGTTCATTTAAATACCACCGTCCGCGTGCGCCGTTGACTATGGCAGGGCAAGATGCTAATACCTTGATTCAACTGCCGCATGAAGCCAATGTGTTAGCAGACACCATAGAAATTAGTAATAACCTAATGGTATCTGGACAAAATTTTTCTGGCAGTTTACTTAAAGATAGTAATGCTTCATTGGGGAAATTTTCCAAGTTTATGCCAGTAGGGTTTTATTATCGGTCGTTTTTCAAGCCGAAGGGGGTCTGGAAGCTGTGGGAACCGTTAATCCGGAAAAAAGCAGGCCTAGGTGTTGTTGACTTAAATTTTCAGCCTGAGTACTACGACAAAGTATATTTATTTACCGATGTCGCGGTAATTGGTGCGGGACCAGCAGGGTTACAAGCCGCACTGAGTGCAGCAAATGACGGTGCCAAAGTCCTGTTGATTGAACAAGAGAAAATTCTTGGTGGTAGCTTGAACTATGCGCGTTTTGATTTGGCAGGTAAAAAAGCCGCTGAGTTACGTACAAAACTGGTCAGTGCTGTTGAACAACATAGCAACATTACTGTGATGAAACAGGCTGTGTGTAATGCATGGTTTACCGATCACTATCTGCCAGTCATTCAAGGCAAACGCATGTACAAAGTACGTGCTAAACAGTGTGTGGTGGCGAGCGGCAGTTTTGATCAACCTGCTGTGTTTCGCAACAATGATTTACCAGGTGTAATTTTAACCAGTGCTGCACAGCGATTGATAAAACTATATGCTGTTAAACTGGGGCAACGCATTGTGATTCTGACTGGTAATGACGATGGTTACTACGCAGCACTGGATTTTATTGAAGCTGGTTTAAATGTTGCAGCCCTAGTTGACTTACGTGTAACAGCAACCAATAAACATTTGCAACAAACTGTGCAGCAAAAGATTCAATGCTATATGGGGAGTACTGTTTATGAAGCTTTGCATGATAAAAGTATGCACCGTGTAACGGGTGTCGAAATTCGTAATATCGTCAGCGAGGGGCAAGTTGGCAGTGATGTGAAAAAACTGGATTGCGATGTGCTCTGTATGTCTTCTGGCTATATGCCTGTTTATCAATTGTTGTGTCAGGCAGGTGGTAAACTGAGTTATGACGAGCAAAAGGCAGAATTTAGCATTTCAGGACTGCCGCATGGTTTACATGTCGCAGGCTCGGTCAATGGCGTGCATCATATTGAAAATGTATTAAGTGATGCTCACTACACTGCACAGTTAGCTGCAGCTCAGGCTTTAGGACAGGCTGCACCACAAGATCATCCTGTGATGCTCAGCGAAGCAGCTGTAAATTTTCCGTGGCCGATTTTTGAACATCCTAAAGGTAAAGAATTTGTCGATTATGATGAAGATTTGCAAATTCGTGACATCGTGAATGCGACCAAATGTGGTTACCGAGATGTGCAATTGGTGAAACGCTTTTCAACTGTAGGGATGGGGCCATCGCAAGGCCGTCATTCTGCTTTGCCTACAGCTCGGTTAGTGGCGAAGTCGACTCAGCGTAGCATTAGTGAAACTGGTGTAACCACAGCACGTCCACCATTTACTGTTGAAAAACTGGCGCATGTGGCAGGGCGTGGGTTTGACCCGTACCGACAAACTGCGATGCACAGCCGCCATCTTGAAGCTGGTGCGAAAATGATGCCTGCGGGCAATTGGCAACGTCCAGCCTTTTATGGCAATCCAGACGAGCGCCTGAAAAATATTGCCAATGAAGTCAATAATGTACGGCAGAATGTGGGCATTATTGATGTATCTACTCTAGGTGGTCTAGATGTTCGTGGGCCAGACAGTGCTGAATTTTTAAATCGACTGTACACCTTTGGTTTTACCAAATTGCCAATTGGAAAGACTCGCTATGCTGTTATGGCAAATGAACATGGTGTCGTGATTGATGACGGTGTAGCGGGGCGTTTAAGCGAAAATCATTTTTATGTGACTGCAACCACCAGTGGCGTTGATCGTATTTACCAGCAAATGCTGAAATGGAATGTACAGTGGCATTTAAATGTTGATATTACTAACGTTACCACAGCATTGGCAGCTGTTAACATTGCAGGGCCAAAATCACGCGAAGTAATGAAACAGGTTTGCCATGATGTCGATTTATCCAATGAAGCATTTCCGTATTTAGGACTCCGTGAGGGAATGATTTACGGTATTCCAGTGCGTATTTTACGCGTTGGTTTTGTGGGTGAGCTGGGCTATGAAATTCATTTTCCAGCACGTTATGGCGAGTTTATGTGGGACAAACTCATGGAAGCGGGCAAGCCTTTCAATATGCAACCATTTGGTGTGGAAAGTCAGCGATTACTGCGTTTGGAAAAAGGACACATCATTATCAGCCAGGATACAGATGGCATGACCCATCCACAAGAAGTTGATTTGGGTTGGGCTGTAGCGCGTAATAAGCCTTGGTTTGTTGGCAAGCGTTCGATTGCGATTTTAGAAACACAACCATTGAAACGTAAACTGGTGTCTTTTGTACTGGATAAGTCTCAAGAACAACCGCTTGAAGGACATATTGTGCTCGACGGTGAAAATATCTCAGGTAATGTCACTTCCTGCGAATATTCACCGACTTTGGACAAAATTATTGGTCTGGCTTATGTCGGGATTAAGCAAAGTGAAGTTGGACAGCAATTTCAAATTCGTGTTGAGAAAGGTGCGACTGTACTCGCGACTGTGGTGAAAGCACCATTTTACGACCCACAAAACCAACGTCAGGAGGTTTAAGCAATGCAAACTTTATATGATGCACAGCGCAGTCCGATTGCAAAAACGGTTGCTGCCTCGCTTTACCAACCTTTTGGTCAGGGCAAAAAGTTCCTGAAAAATGCAACAACAGATACCGAATCGCAAATTCAAAAATCTGCCATTGTGGATTTAACCAATCTTTCTCGCGTTGGCTTTCGCGGGCTCGATGCAGCGACGTATTTGAGTAGTTTGGGGTTTCATTCACCTGATGTTCCAAATTGTGCTGTACAGCAGGTGGATGGGAGCTGGGTCGTACGTTTATCTGCGACAGAATATTTCTTGCTAGGTTCTCTCAATGATTTTGGTGAACGAATCAGCCAGCTAGAAAATGGCTGGGCAATGGATGATCGTGCAAACTATTTATTACCACGTCAGGACAGCCATGCATGGTTGCAACTGACCGGAAATACTGCGGCATGGGTCATGGCAAAACTTTGTGCAGTCGATTTATCAAGTGAAGTTTTTGTCGTAGGGCAAGTTGCACAGACTTCTGTGGCTCGGGTCAACGCAATTGTGATAAATGTGAGTGATGCTCAAACGCAAAAATTCAATATTCTCTGTGATCGTGCAGCTGCTTTATATCTGTGGGAAGTCTTGCAAGATGCCATTGCTGAATTTGACGGCAAGGTGGTCGGTATAGAAGGGTTATTGTAAGCTGGTTGCCCATTTCAACACAAGACAGGTATAGGCTGAAGTCTATATCTGTTTTTTATATACAACTGCAGAATATAAAAGTGATCAATAGGTTGTAGGTATTTGAAATGAAATACTTTGTCTAAGATAAAGTATGTGTTTTTAGTTGAAGTACAATAGAGTTGTTGGCAGGCGGGGAATTGTGTGTATCATTACAGTAGTTGAATAAAACTCCACCATTTTTAATAGATGCTCATTTTAGAGGAGTTATATAATGAAATGGAATATTACCGAAGTCAAACCAATTGAATATCATCAACTTTAAGTATAATTTCAAGATGGCGCGACTAGTCTTGTAACGTTTCTTTAAAGGTGTATTTGCAGCCTTAATTAGTCGACCTGACTTGAAGAAGTTGTTATTGAGTATGGTGCAATCACTTTAGAAAATGAATTAGATTTGGCACCAGCTGCTTTATATGAAGAAATTCCCAAACATGTTGAATCTGTTCTAGCTTAAAGAACAAAAAGCCTGAGATATTTCTCAGGCTTTTATCCGATCAATCATTATAAGCCCGTTCATTATGATCACTAATATCTAAGCCACGTTGTTCTGCTTCATCAGATACGCGTAAGCCAATTGTTTTATCAATGATTTTCATAATAATAAAAGTAAATACACCACAATATATGACTGTTAACAGAATACTTGAAGCTTGTGCAATCAATTGATTTACGACATTTACATCCTGATTACCACCTAAGGCTGGAATACAGAAAATACCTGTCAAAATACAACCTACCATTCCACCTATACCATGTAAGGCAAAAACATCTAAAGCATCATCAAAACCAAATTTGCGTTTTAAGCCAGTGACCGCAAAGAAGCAACAAATACTGGTAATAATGCCAACAGCAATTGCACCTAGTGGCCCAACATAGGCTGCGGCAGGCGTAATGCCAACCAATCCGGCAATCGCTCCGGAAGCCAATCCCAATGAAGTCACATGTTTCAAAATTACTTTTTCAATGAGCATCCAGCCGAAAATACCGCCACAAGTTGCAATCATGGTGGTGAGCAAAACCAAACCAGCTGTAGTGCTGGCTGCCAATGCAGAACCAACATTAAAACCAAACCAGCCTGCCCAAAGGAGTGCTGCACCAATCATGGTATAGACCAGATTGTGTGGTGGCATGGCTGTTGTCGGCCAGCCACGACGTTTACCTAGCACAATTGCACCTACCAATGCAGCAACCCCTGAATTGATGTGTACGGCTGTTCCACCAGCAAAATCTAAAACACCCCAATTGTGCATAATAGCCCCCGAGCCACCCCATACCATGTGCGCCAATGGGCCATAAACCAACGTCAGCCATAAGGCACCAAAAAGTACGGCTGCTCCAAACTTGATACGTTCTGCAAAACCACCCAGTGCAATACATGGCGTAATCATCGCAAAAGTTAAGCCGAAGGTTGCTAGAACGTATTCAGGTATGCCTGCTACAAGTGTCTGATCATTTATCCCTGCAAAAAATACTTTGTTTAGGTTACCGACAAAACTATTTAGATTTAAAGTGCCTTCGGTCATATTGCTGGTATCTGCTACAAAACTGTAAACAAAAGCTACCCATAAAATACCGACAACACTAGCAACGGCAAAAAATTGTGAAAATATAGACAAGACATTTTTTGCACGAATCATTCCACCATAAAAGAGGGCCAATCCGGGAATGAACATGATCAGAACTAAAATAGCCGAGATCATAATCCACACTGTCGATGCAGCATCAAAGGATGCATCGGCAGCAAAGCAATAAGTGGGTAAGGTCATCAGGCAACCAAGCAGCATTTTTTTCAACGCATTGGAAATCATGCATTTACTCCCATATTCTAAGAAAAAGCTCTGTCATTTAATGTGTCCTTCGGTTGAAGGAATTACTTGTATTCCTTTTGAGAATATTAATTTCTTATTGTTAAAGCAATTCTTGTACCATGATTATTTTTTAGATCATAAAATATTTAATATATTGTTTTATATGAATTTATTTTTTGTGTTAAGCAAGGAGATATTTTTTATATTGATCGATATTAAAACATTTATATGTCATATAACTAATTTTTAAGTAAGGTCTTTTGCGGTTATCAATCGTGCGACAACGACAGTTAACCGCAACTGGCAAGAGTTTATTCTTCACCTGGCCCATAGTTCATGACAGAAAGTAGGCGAATAGGGACTTTAATTAACTTCTCTGGACCATGCGGAATTTCACCTTCCAGTGTTAGACAATCCCCTGGTTGCATATGAAAGACTTCGTGACCATGCCGATACATCAATTCACCTTCGACCAAGTACAGCATTTCAGTACCGGGGTGAGCAAAGGTTGGAAACTCCTCACTGGCATCGTCCATACTCACTAGATAAGCCTCAAAGTTTTTACGCGGACCTCTAGAATGGGTCATAAGCTGGTAAGTATGTCCTTTTTCCGTACCACGACGCACCACTTCCATCCCTTCCCCAGATTTTACCAACATGGCGTGGCTTTCTTGCTGGTCATATTGGGAAAATAATGTCGACATGGGCAAGCCCAATACTTCACAAAGACGGCTGAGAGTTTCAAGACTGGTAGATACTTGAGCATTTTCGATTTTGCTCAGCATCCCTTGGCTAATTCCGGCAATTTGTGCAACTTCCGACAATTTCAAGTCTTGTGCTTGGCGATGACGTTTAATTTGAATACCGATGTACTGTTCCAGCTTCAAGCTGTTCTTTGTTTGTCTCATTATGGTTCAACTCTGCACTGTTTTTGATAGTTCACTTCGTTGGATTTTACTAAAAACATTTCTGTCATGTTGAAAAAATTAAAAATCATTTTAATAAAAAAATATTCTTTATGGGAATATTTAGTATTTATTTACTTTAGCTCATTTTTTAATGAACTTTGAACAAAGTTGGCAAGAGATTTGCTTTCGTATTAGTAAATAAAATTTCTTGCTATGAAACTTGTGTTGATGTAAAAGTATATCCATGCAGTTTTCAAGCCAAACATAATTTTTGTCATATCAGGAGTATGCCAAATGTTGCAGCAGGCTGTTAAGGAAGTGGTTGATCATGACAATGTCATTAATCGTCCAATGTATCGACCCGAAGTACAAAAGGTTATTGACCAATTTCATTTAAAATATGTGTTGGCTCAGTTTGTTGATATTCATGGAGCAGCAAAAACCAAATCGGTACCAATTTCAGGATTGAAAGCAATTGAAAAAGATGGGGTTGGTTTTGCAGGTTTTGCTATTTCAGGAATGGGGATGCAACCACATGGCCCTGATTTTATGGTGAAAGGGGATTTATCGACTTTAACCCCTGTGCCGTGGCAACCGGGTTATGGACGTGTAGTGTGTGAAGGCTATGTCAATGGTCAGCCGCATCCATATGACACACGTTATGTACTGCGTAAGCAGGTGGAACGTTTGAGTGCAAAGGGCTGGACTTTAAATACTGGTCTGGAACCTGAGTTTAGTCTGTTTCGTCGTGGTGAAGATGGAAAACTCAAGGCTGTAGATGATTCTGACAATCTGGATAAACCTTGCTATGACTATAAAGGGTTATCTCGTTCTCGTGAATTTTTGGAGCGTTTGACTGAAGCTTTGATTCCGGTTGGCTTTGATATTTATCAAATTGACCATGAAGATGCCAACGGTCAATTTGAAATTAACTATACCTATAGCGATGCCATGAGTTCGGCAGATATGTTCACTTTCTTCCGCATGGCGGCTGGTGAAATTGCCAATGATCTTGGCATTATTTGCTCCTTTATGCCAAAACCGGATCCGAAACGGGCAGGCAATGGTATGCATTTTCACCTTTCTATTGGCAGTGATGAATCAAGCAATTTGTTTCATGATGCAAGTGACCCAAGTGGCATGGGCTTATCAAAAATAGCCTATCACTTTATTGCGGGGTTACTGGCGCATGGGCCTGCTTTATGTGCGTTTTGTGCGCCAACGGTCAACTCATATAAACGTTTGGTGGTTGGGCGTTCTCTATCGGGAGCGACTTGGGCACCAGCCTTTCTGGCTTATGGTTCAAATAACCGTTCGGCAATGGTACGTATTCCGTATGGTCGTATCGAATTGCGTCTACCAGATGCAGGTTGTAACCCATATTTGGTATCGGCAGCGATTATTGCAGCAGGTTTAGATGGTATTGAGCATGAACTGACACCACCGCCTGCATGCAATGAAAATCTCTACACCTTGGGTTTAGAAGAAATTGCTGCGCGTGGCATTGCTACCTTACCGCAATCATTAAAAGAGGCTGTGGAAGCTTTAAAAGCTGACCCATTGTTTAAAGAAACATTAGGTGCAGAAATTGTCGATGAGTTCATCGAGCAAAAGAGCATGGAGTGGGTGGAATACTGCCGCCATGTGTCTGACTGGGAAGTTCAACGTTATACCGAGTTCTTCTAAGAACCTGCATAACCCAATAAATCAAGATGAAATGATTGGAGAAATCATATGTGTGGAATCGTCGGCTTATATTTAAAAAATCCTGCACTTGAATCGCAACTCGGTAAATTGTTTGAACCGATGTTGGAGTCTATGACAGGTCGTGGTCCTGACAGTGCAGGCTTTGCGATTTATGGTGATGAAGTGCAAGACGGTTGGGTTAAATTGACGTTGCAAAGCACTGAAGAAGAATTTAACTGGCAGGCTTTTATAGAAAAATTACAAGCAAAATTGGGCGCAGGTTTTGACTGGTTCCAAAATGCCACTGCGGCGGTATTAAAAGTTGGATTGGATGAAGCAACTGTACGAGCTGCCATTGCTGAACTGGCACCACAACTAAAAATCATGAGTGTAGGGCAAAGCATTGAAATTTTAAAAGGCATGGGCTTACCTGTTGAAATTTCTGAACGTTTCGGACTAGCAAAAATGAAAGGCAGTCACATTATTGGGCATACCCGCATGGCTACCGAAAGTGCCGTAACGATGGAAGGCAGTCACCCATTTTCAACTGGCGCAGATTTGTGTTTAGTCCATAACGGTTCTCTATCTAACCATGCACGTTTACGCCAAGAACTAAAACGTGAAGGCATTACTTTTGAAACAGATAACGATACGGAAGTGGCAGCAGGCTATCTGACTTGGCGTTTACAACAAGGTGATAACTTGGAACAAGCCTTGAATCATGCACTTGATGATTTAGATGGATTCTTCACTTTTGCAATTGGCACCCGCGATGGTTTTGCAGTGATTCGTGACCCTATTGCTTGCAAACCAGCAGTGTTGGCTGAAACAGATGACTATGTGGCTATGGCTTCTGAATATCAGGCATTGGCGTCATTACCAAATATTGATAAAGCCAAAGTGTGGGAACCGGAACCAGCGACTTTATACGTTTGGGAACGTAGCGCATAACAATATTTGCAAAATGAGGAGAATCAAATGAATACAGTATTGGCAAAAGTCGAACATATCAGCAAAGACACTTATGATTTAAGCAGTGACAGCATTCGTGAATTAAATCAGGCACTTCACATCCCTGAAACTGTTGCGGAAATACAAAACTGGACAGTGAAAAATCCAGGTGGACAACACAATATCGCTGTGGGCATTAAAGCACCAGTTAAAGTCGTTATTGATGGTCATGCAGGTTATTACTGTGCAGGTATGAACCAAGAAGCAGAAATTGTGGTGAATGGTAATGTTGGCGTGGGTGTTGCAGAAAATATGATGTCAGGTTCAGTCCATATCAAAGGCAATGCTTCACAAGCTGCAGGTGCAACTGCTCATGGTGGTTTATTAGTTATTGAAGGTGATGCAGGTGCACGTTGCGGCATCTCTATGAAAGGGGTGGATATTGTTGTTGGAGGAAGCATTGGGCATATGAGTTGTTTCATGGGACAAGCAGGTCGTTTGGTAGTTTGTGGAGATGCAGGCGATGCTTTGGGTGACTCACTCTATGAAACTCGTATTTATGTTAAGGGTACGGTGAAGTCTTTAGGTTCCGACTGCATTGAAAAACAAATGCGTCCTGAACATGTTGCGGAGCTTGCAGAACTCTTAGAAAAAGCAGGGTTTGACGAAGATCCAACTGCATTCAAGCGCTATGGTTCCGCACGTCAGCTTTATAACTTCAAAGTTGACAACGCATCGGCTTACTAAAACGTATCGGAGAATAAATCATGACTCAATCAACTACACAATTTGAACCTGTACTTCGCGAATCTGCTACGTTTGACCGTTTGACGATTCAGGAAATTCAACGTGCTGCGGCAACAGGTATCTATGACATTCGTGGTGGGGGAACTAAACGTCATCTTCCACATTTTGATGATTTGTTACTACTTGGTGCAAGTATGTCACGTTATCCACTTGAAGGTTATCGCGAAAAATGTGGAACCGATGTGGTACTCGGCACACGTTTTGCCAAAAAACCAATTCACTTAAAAATTCCTGTCACTATTGCGGGTATGAGTTTTGGTGCATTGTCTGCCAATGCCAAAGAATCTTTAGGTCGTGGTGCTTCTATTGTAGGCACATCAACCACGACTGGTGATGGGGGGATGACACCGGAAGAACGTGGTCATTCACAAACTTTGGTTTATCAATATTTACCATCGCGTTATGGCATGAATCCAGATGATTTACGCAAGGCCGATGCCATTGAAATTGTCCTTGGGCAAGGCGCAAAACCGGGTGGTGGCGGTATGTTGCTTGGTATGAAAGTGACAGAACGTGTGGCCGGCATGCGCACATTACCTGTCGGTGTAGATCAACGTTCTGCCTGCCGCCACCCAGACTGGACAGGGCCAGACGACTTAGCCATTAAGATTGCAGAAATTCGTGAAATCACCGATTGGGAAAAACCAATTTATGTGAAAATCGGAGCAAGTCGTCCATATTACGATGTCAAACTTGCGGTAAAAGCTGGTGCAGATGTGATTGTGCTAGATGGTATGCAAGGTGGAACCGCAGCAACACAAGAAGTATTTATTGAACATGTCGGTATCCCAATCTTACCAGCTATTCCTCAAGCTGTTCAGGCACTTCAAGAAATGGGGATGCACCGTAAAGTTCAACTCATTGTTTCAGGTGGTATTCGCACAGGTGCAGACGTTGCTAAAGCTATGGCTTTGGGTGCAGATGCAGTTGCAATTGGTACAGCCGCACTCATTGCACTGGGTGATAACCATCCACGCTTAAATGATGAATTGAAAAAAATTGGTTCAGCTGCTGGTTATTATGATGACTGGCAAAATGGTCAAGATCCGGCAGGGATTACAACTCAAAATCCGGAATTAGCGAAAAATCTTGATCCAATTGAAGGTGGTCGCCATTTAGCCAACTATTTACGCGTGTTAGTACTTGAAGCCCAGACCATGGCGCGTGCATGTGGTAAATCACATTTACATAATCTTGATCCGGAAGATTTGGTGGCTTTAACAGTTGAAGCGGCTGCTATGGCTCGAGTTCCACTAGCAGGAACCAACTGGATACCGGGACAAGTGTTAGGTTGACTTTAGTAATATTAAGGTCCATTTTTGCACTCATTATAAGAGTAGTGAGTGCAAATTATGAAAAAAATCAATAAATATCCTTTTGCCAGTGATCACGTGAACAAGGAAAAAATATAAATAATTATTTATGGTTGAAACTGTAGGTATCCGTAGAGGTTAGAATATTTTTCAGGGATACTTGTTGAAACTTTTTATAACGCCAAAGAAGTATTATGTGAGTGGTGATTAGTAGAATATAAGATTATCTATCTCTCCTCTTTGAAATAGGTTGACAATTATTTTGGATAAAAACCTGGTGAATTTTCTTGGACATTTTATATTTTAATGAAAGATGAGAAATAATAGTGTGACAAATATAGAGGCATTTAGTATCAGTGAAACTAGCTACCACTAATCAGTGAGCCAAATTAAGTGATGATAATGCCTTAATTGCAAAATAGCTTATTGGGGTGTCTGCTGAAAATACAGATAGGGGTATCGCACTATTTGTAGTAATTTTTTTGAATACGTTTTTTTGTATAAATTAGCATTTAAATTTATTTATCATTTGGTGATAGGTAATCCCCTCGAAAAATAAAAGGATCAAAAAGTAGAATTGTACCTTAAGGTATAGGCAGGAGATTCTGCATGAAAACTTCTAAATTTACTAACCGTCAGATCATGTCCATCTTGAAGCAGGCTGAATTTGGAATACCGCTTGCCACCCTTATAGTTGGGGGAGTAAACATCTATTTGACTCATTGGAGCAAGTGTAAGACTACGTTGTTACAAAGTGGTTGTAGTATTACAACTATCAGTGACCGCACAAAGCAAAAGGGGGTAAACTATCTTTAATAGTTGTTTAGCCTTTACTTTAACTTCAGTTATTTATGGGAGGATTATCGGAGCAAACGAAACAGAGTTTATTTTACAAGAACTTTTAAGAATTGTTTTATTCAGTCGGTTATTGTGATTATGAAAATAGTTCAATTGTGGTTGAGTTTCCTTTTATAAAATTAAAAATATGTTTTAAGTCTATTTTCCCCATTCTTCAAGGTGGAGTTCATTGCAAATCTACAGTTAGTTATAAAAGAGGAGCATCGTGTTAATTACGTTGCTATCAGTCGTGCTAAAAACAGACTTTTTATTTCTGTAGTCATTAGAAGTTGCAGATGGGTCTAAGTTTAGTGAGCACTTTGAGATTGTTAGATGTTAGACATATATTTTTAATGAAAAGTTATTGTTAACTATAACCATTTATTGCTTATAGTTAATTTTGCAGATATACCAGTTTTTTTTGCCAGTAGGCGTGTGTACTTGAATTTCATCATCTACAGATTTGCCTAGACAAGCCTTCGCTATGGGTGACTGGAGAGAAATATAGTCTTTACGGCCATAAATTTCTTCATCTCCAACGATACGGAATTTGATGGTTTCACCATCATCATTTTCTATTTCAACCCATGCCCCAAAAAAAACTTTTCCATCTTGTTCAGGACTGTATTCTACTTTATGTGCAACTTCAAAAAGTTTGGTTAGGTATCTGATTCTACGATCAATTTCCCGTAATTTTCTTTTGTTGTAGTGGTAGTCTGCGTTTTCCGACCTATCGCCGAGACTGGCTGCCCATGACACTATTTTAGTGATTTCAGGGCGTTCCTTACGTACCAAATCATTTAGTTCATTTTGCAAGCGTTGATAGCCTTCAGCAGTTAGCAATTTACGATTCAAGACAAATACTCCAAAGTTTTACGAAAGGCATTCAATGTAGAAACTTTAAAAACAGGCTTATTCGGCTCATCCACAAGTTCATTATACTTGGTAGGTCTAAAATTCCATTTTTTTGAAACTTTGTGGATAATATATTCCAAAGCTCGAACCTCTTGCTCTGACAGCTTAAAAGCCTGATCAGACATCATATGCTTATGATCATAAATATCAATCCTTTGTTTTGGGGAAATCATTTCTCGAATCATTTGTTGGGCTTCTTTGAATTGAGATGCCATAAGAATATTTCTATAGATTTATCTATAGCAAAGGCTTTGCTTTAAAACAGATTGATGATGAAGTTGAGGTAATTACACCTCCTGGTAAAAAGTTGTGGTATATATCAACTCGATTCGTTATGAAAAGACTGAAAGCCTATAAGAATAGATAAAAGTGTTTTTATTTTGAACATTTAATCTGTGAAAGGAATAAAAATATTTGCCAAGTCGGGTTTTTATTTATATCATAGCCGCCATTGGAAGCGTGGCAGAGCGGTTTAATGCACCGGTCTTGAAAACCGACGAGGGTTCACGCCCTCCGTGAGTTCGAATCTCACCGCTTCCGCCAAATTTTGAAAAAAGCCCTTGTTTTTGCAAGGGCTTTTTTCTTGCCTATACTTCTGTCCCACATAAAAACCCACATAAAATTTTGGATTGGAATATATCAGAATAGACTCTATTGGATAAAGATTGTGGGGAGTCTAATGAGTTTCTAATAAGAAGAGCTGAAAATAAACTGGCAGACACAATAAAAAATAGTTTGATCCTCTGGATTCTTTTAATTCAGACTTCAGATAAACTTAAGTTAAATGGAATAGTTGATACTAGCAAAAAGCTAGTATCAATTTTGATATTAAAATACTTTCATAAGTCTAAGGTTGATACGATTGTCTTCTTTAAAACCATTTTCTACCCTGAGATCACGACCATAATTTAAAATAACTTGTGTTGTTGCTGTAGGTGAAATTCCAGTACCAATCCAAAATTTGGTTTGCTTATTTGAATCTGTAGTTACACCATTTTGTTTTATATCTCCAGCATCACTGTATGATAGTCCAGCACGCAAATCAGCAATATCAGTTAAACGATATCTGGTATTAGTTTGAACTTGAAAGCCTAAATCTTGTTTTAAGCTTCCATTTATAACATCATCATTCTTACCATAAATAGTAAAATCTCCAGCGATATCCCAGTTTAGACGATCTATAAGTTGGGTTGTATAAGCCCCTTGAACAGTCAGCTTGACCCGATTCTCACCAAGATTCAAATCATCATATTTTGAGTATTTTCCTGTTGGCAAATAGAGATAGGGTGTAATACCAAATGTCGATTTTGTATCTTTATCATGATAAATAAAGAAAGTATTTGCTAAAATAATATCGCCTAAACCAGTGCTGCTTCCTAAAGAAGCGATATCTTTTCCAGCATCTAGACGTCCAAATGGCACTAGAATTTGTGGTGCGATGTGAAGCCCTGCAACATCCATATAGTGTACATAACGTGCAATACCAATATCGGATTTGAGTTCGACATTATTTGATACGCGATCATTTCCATTATAAAGTGAATCTCTGGAAGCATGTTGGTAGTAGAGCATAGCTAAATTTGTGCCACTAGGCGCATAGTCATAATCGCCAGCATCCAGATCGACTGCATATACATTTTGTAGAAATAGCAATCCTAGAAGGCTAGTTGCCAACGTATGTATTTTTTTCATAACGGTTCCTTGTCTGACATCAAAAATATGATGTTATTGACTGAGTAAATTTTATTAGCATGATGACCTAAGCCAGATTTTGGCTTAGGAATAATTTGAATTTTTAATGATTTAGAGAATTGACAGCTTTTTCAAAAGCAAGGAATCCGTTATAGGCTGTCGGATCAACAAATGGGAGTGTCTGAGTTGCCCAATACCCGCCAATATTGTTTTTAATATCAATCCAATAATAGAGATTTGCTAAACCACACCAGCCGATTGTACCTGCCGGACGACCTGAGTCAGTCACTTGTTCATTGACCATAAAACCAAGTGTCCAGCCTTTTTCAGCTTCAGGATAGATATTGACGTCATTGGACAAAGTAGGAATCGAGCCTGGTAAATTTTTCATGGCAATATCTGCTAAGCCATTATTAAGAGCCAGTTCAAGTGTACTTTCTTGAAGTAAACGCTGACCGTTGACCTCGCCACGATTTAGCCAAAGGCGAATAAATTTTAAATAATCACTGACCGTAGAATAAAGACCATGCCCACCCATATGTACTTCTGGTTCTTGTGGCAATATGAAATCTGAGTCTGCTATCAAACTGCCATCTGCTTGGCGATGATGCATACTCGTACGACGTTCAAGCATAGAGGGTGTTAAGGTAAATGCAGTATCATTCATTTCTAAAGGGTTAAAAATTTGTTCCTGCATGAGTTGACCAAGGCGTTTGCCACCAATTTTTTCTGTGACTAATCCAGCCCAATCAATATTTGAACCATATTCCCATTGTGTGCCTGGTTCAAACAATAAAGGGGTTTTTAAAGATGCTTTTGATGAAGTGATGACACTTGGATAACCATGTTCAGAAGTTAGCTTCTGATACTCAGGATTAAAAAAATCATACCCCATACCAGCTGTATGTAATAACAGCATTCGAGTAGTTACATCTATTTTCGGGGCTTGGAGAATAGGTTTACCCTGAGGATCAAAGCCATGAAGAACCTGAAGTTGACCTATTTCAGGAATATACTCTTTAGCAGGGGCATCTAAATCAAGTAGTCCCTTTTCGTATTGTTGCAACGCCACAGTCGTTGTAATTGCTTTCGTAGTTGAAAAAATTGCGAATACACTATCATCCGTCATTGCAGTATGTGTTGAAATATCACGCTCACCTGCATGATTTAAATACAGAGTTTCATCTTTATTTGTAACCCCTGCTACAACTCCTGCAACAGGATGACTGTTTTTAACAACCTGATCTAAGATAGGATCGAGAATTTGCTGTAATTGCTGTTTCATGAAGAAACACTCCATTCCATTTGAGTTATTACTTAATCGATGTCATATGACAACATCTTTAGTCTAAAAAGGAATGTTTCAACGGCTCTACCGCAAATAGGCAAGCTTTATCGAAAAACGGCAATTATTTGATAATCAATATCTATTTTTTAATGTCTGTGAGGGTAATTCATTGTATATCTGATAATAGTTACGAGCAAAGTCACCTAAATTGAGATAACCACAAACCAAAGCAATTTCAGTTACTGTCTGTTCTGGTGATGCTTCTAATAATTCTTGTCTTACTAAAGTCATACGCATATTTCGCATAACTTGGGCTGGGCTAGACTGTCGATATTTTTTAAAACCACTGGATAAGCTCCGAATACTGATTCCAATTGCTTGTGCAATTTCAGCAATGGTAGGGCTATAACGTAGATTTTCACGCATATATTGCTCAGCGCGTTCGATAAATTTAGGTGTGATCCATGTTTTTTGATTTAAATCTATATTTGCTCGGATCGACCATTCATTGAGAATATGCAGACCAATCATTTGTTGTAAATGTTCACCTGCTTTCTTTTTTAATTGTGCTAAAGGAATTTCCGAAATACTTTTACTTAGATAGGTCAGTAATGATAGCCAGCTTGAATCACTCCCCCCGAAAAAAGTTTTAAACTGCCACATGTGAATAGGGGCTTCATGCCCAAAATTTGCAACGACCAAACGGGCTAATACATCATGTGGAATGGTCAAATTCAACTGTAAATGTTGTGGATCGAAGTGCACAGCATAATCATCTGTTTGGCTACAATCGACAATAAAAGACTCGCCGATGTTGGTTGTCTGCCAATTATTTGGGGAAATCGCATGATTTCCATGCCCCTCGATTGTGGTCAGAAGAATAATATGACCTTTATCTTGATTCCATTGATCAAGATAAACGGGAATGCCATATTTAAAACGAGTGACAATCATATCTGCTACAGATACCGAATGCATACTTGAGTTTGGCAATAGTCCCTTACCTACAGGTTGTGCATTGTAGGGCATATAGACTTGATCTGACCAATTTTTAATTTCATCCCAGTCTATTGAGGTATTTTTATGCGCCTGAGGAATGTATCCTCCTCGGCAATCTTGAATTAAGCTATCTTGTAACATCACAACAACTCCATGTTATGAAAAAAGTAACTCTCCCACCTAAATTTTTAGGTTGCTACTTTTTGTTCTACTCTAGACATATCTAATGTCACTGAAACTAACGTAAAACATCTTATGTGAAATGCTATTTGCTAATTTAATATGAAAGAAACAGTCTGTCTATGAATGGCTGTTTCTTATGCTGCTTTACTCTTTTTTCAGTTTAAGCTATTCGATAATTTGGGTCTCAAGACTCAACATACGGATGTTTTACACAAGCAATTTGCCTTCAATTCAAATGATCATTAACCATGCAGGAAACTCCCAGATTTACTCACTGAGATCATTAACAAAGAAATTAGTTAAGATGGAGAGCTTTCTGTGAGTTGAAAGTTTTCTCCATCAATACCATGCTTTTTGCACAGATTTTCATAATGTTCTTTTGCGGATGTCTCTTTTAAAAGTTTTTGCTTTAAATCAAAAGCTTCAGTTTTGAGCCGTTTGATTTCTGAAAGGTTCTTGCAGATTTCATCATTTAACATTTTAAGCTTGATAGCCTTGGTTTCGATTTCAACTTTGGTTTTGTATTGAGTCTTTTGGTTGAGGTATACATTGACCAGATATTCAATGACAATTTCTTCTTTCTTCCATCCATTCATATTTTTGAGATACTGAATTTGAGTTGATAACTCTTTTGTGAATTGATACTGTTTTTTGATTAAATGGCTTTCATTTTGTTCTTTTTTATATTTTAGAAATCGTTTTTTGAGTTGGTTAAAACATTCAAGTGAAACATAAATAGAAAGACCATTTGCTAAGATTGCTTGTTGAAAAGTGAGCAATACATCTTGGGGAATATTTTGGTTGAAAAATTTTGATTCACTAATAAATGTGAACCCTTGCTGATTGTTTAAATATTTTATAAGACCATCTGGTTTTTTACATTCTTTATCTAAAAACTCAAATTTAAAATCTACATTCGTATTACACCATTTGTTTAAATCTTGCTTAGGACGACCTATTTTCATTTTTTCTCCATCAATTTATTGATTACTTTTATTTAATTAAT
>NZ_OOGT01000363.1 GCF_900323515.1 Acinetobacter stercoris
CTATAAATATATATACAGTAGAAACACTTTAAATCATCTCATTTCCTCTTAAATTTTAATCACCATTTATCCAGGAGCCACTTTGTCATAAACGAGTTAAAAAAGATATTTATTATAAATAGATTTAATCTGTCTTATTGATATTATTTATAAATAAATCAAATATTTATATTTTTATTGAGCGAAGTAGTCTTCATTGTTGTAAATAACTTAATATTTACTTAAAAAAATGTTGAGAATTATATCGAGTCAATATATTTTATCGAGTTCCTGATCGCTGCGAAGCAATAAGGAAAAACTATTGAAAAATAGCGCCAAGATTAAAAAGGAAGATTTAATGAGTCAAGCTTATAGTAAAGAAGAGAAACGAAGCCGAATAAGGGGCATTGTGGGTGCCGCTTCTGGTAATTTAGTTGAATGGTTTGATTTTTATATTTATGCCGTCTTTGCCACATATTTTACCAAAGCTTTAACTGCACCACATATGGATTCAACAACTCAGGCAATTTATGTTTGGGGAGTATTCGCTGCAAGTTTCTTTATGCGTCCAATTGGTAGCTGGTTATTTGGTCGGATTGCTGATAAGCATGGTCGAAAAAAATCAATGGTTATTTCCATTGTATTGATGGCAATTAGTTCATTTTTATTTGCAGCTTTACCCACTTATGAACAGGTAGGTATGGCAGCACCATTCTTACTCCTGGTTGTCCGTTTATTACAGGGTTTATCTGTAGGTGGCGAGTATGGTGCAGTTGCTACATACATGAGTGAGCTGGGGCTAAAGGGACAACGTGGATTTTTTGCATCCTTTCAGTATGTAACACTTTCAGGTGGTCAGCTTCTGGCAAGCCTACTTGGTGTGATTTTACTGGGGTTCTTGTCTGAACAGCAGTTGCTTGACGGTGGCTGGCGTATTCCATTCGTAATTGGAGGTATTGCTGCCATTATCTCTTTGTTGGCGCGTAGTCGTTTAGAAGAAACGCTTTCACATGAAGATAGTGATAAAGAAGAATCCGGGACTTTAAAAGAGCTTTTCAAAAATCACTGGAAAACTTTCTTTTTGGTTGTGGGGTATACAGCAGCAGGATCATTAACTTTCTACGTTATTACGGTTTATTCAAAAACATATCTTACAAATCTAGGTATAGATGGTAAAACAGTTGGTTTCATCATGACTGCCTCATTGTTTGTATATATGCTTGCACAGCCTGTTTTTGGAGCACTCTCTGATCGTATTGGTCGCCGTGCAGCCATGTTGTTATACAGTGGATTGATGCTGATTTTCATTTACCCGGTCATGGTTATTGCTATGCCTCATTTTAGCCATTCACCATTTATAGTTGCATTGTTACTTATTTTCTTGATGATGATTTTAAGTTTATATACTTCTATTAGTGGCTTGGTCAAAGCTGAAATGTTCCCACCTCATGTTCGTGCTTTGGGTGTGGGCTTTTCTTATGCTGTAGGTAATGCGATATTTGGTGGTTCTGCGCCATCTGTAGCTTTACAATTTAAAGCTGCGGGTATTGAAAATACTTTCTTTATTTATGTGATTGTAATGCTCGCCATATGTTTCCTGTGCAGTTTTAAATTGCCGAAAGAACCTGAATATCTACAACATGACCATTAATTTTTAACGAATGTCATCTAAGAGCTGTATCTAAAAGATGCAGCTTTTTTATTGAAAGATGATTTGATTGGTGATGTTATTTTTAAAGAATTTTTATTCTAAATATAAATACATTTCATA
>NZ_OOGT01000124.1 GCF_900323515.1 Acinetobacter stercoris
GTATTAAATTTAGTTATATATGTTTTTTGTGTTTCATATCTTTTTCCAGGCAAAAAAAAATTATACTTGATCTTTCTAAATATCTTGATTCTAGCTATCCAAGATAAAACATATAGTGAGTGTCATGAAACTTGCGTTATCCAGAACACAAATTGGTTCGCTCTTTGCATTATGTTCAGCTTTTTTATTCAGCACTAAAGCAATATTCATTAAACAAGCCTATGCACTATCAGCACAAGTAGATGGAACAGTGCTTATGGCTTTGCGAATGGCAAGTGCTCTTCCCTTCTTTATCATTATCGCCTGGCTCAATCGACATCATAATGGTCATGCAACAGGCAAAGATTGGGCGTTACTTGTACTCGCTGGCTTAATTGGTTACTACTTTTCAAGCTGGTTAGATTTCACTGGGCTTATGTATATCAGCGCATCTTTGGAACGAATCATTTTATTTTTATATCCAACAATGACTGTACTCGCTTCAAGTGTCATTTATAAACAAAAATTAAATGCAAAATCTTTATTTGCAATCTGTTTAAGCTATGGCGGAACTGTTCTGGTCATGTTACAGGAACATAGCAATACCCCAACACAAAGTAATTTATGGCTGGGAATCAGTCTGGTATTTGCCGCAGCGATAGCTTTTGCCTGCTATTTATTACTTACTCCAAGACTGATCCAAAAGTTTGGCTCATGGAATTTTACAGGTCTGGCATTGAGTGTTGCCTGTATCGGAACTTTAATTCACTTTTCTCTGGCAACGTCCCATCCGATTGAACTCATTACTCAGCTTCCGGCAAGTGTGCTGTGGTATGGACTGGCCTTAGGTTTTTTCGTGACTGTCGTTCCAACAATATTGATTATGCAAAGTATTGAACGCTTAGGTGCTTCTCAGTCTGCCATGATTGCATCCATTGGCCCGATCTTGACCATTTTATTGGCTGTTTCATTTTTAGGGGAATATATGACACCTTTACAATGGTTAGGCTGTATTTTAAATATCATTGGTGTCATGATGATCACACTTTCAAAGAAAAAACTTGAACATTGATTTGGAAAATTATGCATATTCAAATTGTTTCTCCCAGTGCCTGTGTCGATGTAGACAAGATTCAACTCGCAAAAAAATTATTAGAGCAATTAGGACATCAAGTATCCTTGGCTGAACATGTTTTTGATCAATATCGCTATCTGGCCGGTACTGTCGAAGATCGTGTTGAGGATTTAAAACTTGCCTTTTTGGATGAGTCCGTAGATTTAATCTGGTGTGGACGAGGTGGTACGGGTGCTGCCCAGCTTCTTCCTTTTCTGGATAACTGGATTTTAAATAAACCTATTATCGGTTATTCAGACAGTACCATTTTACTGAATGAAATAGCCAGGAAAGGTGGTCAGGCCATTCATGGTCCAGTGTTTCAAGAAATAGCCAGTAAAAACCTAGAAGGGACACCCCTATCAACAGATGCACTAGAAGTACTGTGCCTGTTATCAGACAAGAATACAAATCATTATGCAATTTGTCCTGTCAACTCAGCAGCTCTGGCATGTCAGGACATTAAAAATGCGAAAATATTAGGTGGTAATTTGACGACCTTAAGTAGCATACAGGGCACACCATATAGTCTGGAATTAAACACACCAACAATATTGATGCTTGAAGATGTGGGTGAACCCTATTACCGAATTGAACGTTCACTGGTTCAACTGCTACAAAGCATAGATACATCAAAGCTGGGTGCTGTCATTTTAGGGGATTTTTATCAGTGTCCACAAAAAAATGTTCCCCATTCACTCAATCAAATCGTTAGTGAATATCTAGACTTGCTTGATATTCCGCTCTATGAATGTCAATGGTTTGGCCATGGAGAACATAATCGTCCATTCTGGGTTGGTAAGCCAGCATCAATTATCGAGTCACAACTCATCATCTGACTGTTCGGGTATAGACTTCGGCGGATTTAACAGTGTCATTAATACTTCCTGAAAATGTGCTCCAGCCGATTCTTGTGCGAACTGGTCATCTGGGTTCCTTAAAGGACATTGTTTTAGCGACAAACATCCACAACCAATGCACTTATCCAGTTGTTGTCTCAGTTGTAATAATTGCTGAATGTGCTGATCTAATTCAGACTGCCATTTCTTTGACATTTTCTGCCAGTCTTTTTTTGTGGCAATTTTATTCTTTGGTAAAACCTCAAATGCTTCCTTGACTTGTTGCAGGCTCATTCCCACTTGTTGCGCCATTTTTATAATTGCGACACGGCGTAGCATGGCTCGCTGGTATCTGCGCTGGTTACCTTGAGTTCTGGTGCTCCATATCAACTCTTTTTCTTCATAAAAACGAATCGTAGCGACAGTAACACCACTGCGTTCTGCCAGGTCACCAACAGTTATCCATTGATGTAATTCCTTATCTGACATTTTCCTTGACCTCAAGTTAACTTGAGCTTTCATACTATCAAAACTTTTTATAAAACTACTGGTAAAAACAATGAATCTTCCGATAGAAGTTACAGAGCAACAAAAAATCAGACCGTTTAGATTAATTAACCCAAATACTCTTTATAACCCGAAACCATTTGCGTATAGTCACGTGGCTGAAGTGAAACACTTCTTACGTGTACTTCACATTTCAGGACAAGGTGGTGAAAATAAACAAGGTCAACTCTCCCTGGATTTTGCCGAACAAGTACATCAAGCATTTTTAAATATTCAGCATGTTTTAAAAGAGGTTGAAGTCTCATTACATGACATTGCAGTCTTAAGAATCTTGATCGTTGATCATACGCCCAAAAAACATCATTTTTTAATCACAAAAATGCAGGAGCTTTGGAATCAGCATGATTTTCCTGCATGTACATTGATCCCTGTTCCTTGTCTTGCCATTCCTGGTATGCAAGTTGAAATTGAGGCAACTGCGTATTGTTTTTAGCTCCACTGTAAGGAAGTTTTTATGAGCTCTCATCAGGATATTAGCCAAAATAAACCTTTACTCTGGCTAATGGCGATTGCTTGCGGGTTAATGGCCGGTTTAAATTATTACTGCCAGCCTCTGATTCATTCAATCCAACAGTACTTTGCTGTTCCTGAATCTCAAGTTGCTTTAACTGTAACTTTTGCACAGGTTTCTTATGCTTTAGGTTTACTGTTTCTGGTTCCAGTGGGTGATATCGTCAATAAAACCAAATTTATTCCATTATTAATGTTCATGGCTGCAATTGGTTTGCTGCTATGTGGTTTTGCTGTCAACTTAACAATGCTCTGGATCGGTACTGTAATTGCAGGATTATTTTCAGTCGCAGCGCAGGTACTCATTCCTCTGGCTGCGATGGCAGTTAAACCAGAAAAAACAGGGGAAGTTGTAGGTTTTCTCATGAGTGGTTTATTGGTTGGACTATTGCTTTCAACCAGTTTGGCTGGGCTATTATCCAATCTATTTAACTGGAAAGTTATTTATCTGGTAAGCTCGGTTTTTACGTTAACTTTGGCTTTTCTACTTAAGTCCAGATTACCTCAAGTCAGCACATTTAAAATGAGCTATATCCGGATTTTTCAATCCATGGCACATTTATTAAAAGAAGAAAAACGTTTGATTTATCGTGCCTGTGTTGGTGGTTTTGTATTTGCTGCAATGAGTATCCTCTTTTCGACCATTGCTGTCTTACTCACATCAGAGCCATTTAATTTGCCTGACGTACTGGTAGGTACCGTTACTATAGTTGGTGTATTTGGTGCTTTGGCAACAACAAAGTTTGGAAAAATCGCTGATCAGGGTCATACAAAAGCATTAACATGGATCGGTATTAGTATTTTGGCACTAAGCTGGTTATTTCTTTTTATGGGAGAGCGCTGGCTCATAAGTTATGTTGTCGGATATGGCTTGATCAGTTTAGGTCTGACGATGGTTCATACCAGTAACCAAAGTATTATTTTCCGCTTACGCCCTGATGCTAAATCTCGTATTAACGCGATCTATATGACAGCCTACTTTACTGGTGGTGCATGTGGTTCAGCCCTTGGAGTCTATGCCTGGCATCATGGTGGCTGGCCAATGACATGTTTGGCCGGGTTATGTCTGGTATTCGGTTCTGCATTTTTTGCGGCCTTAGATACGATATATCAAACCAGAAAACAAAAAGTAATTATTGAAGAGTCTCTCTAAATGAGATTCTTCAATAGCCTATTATGTTAGTTAATCTTCAAAATTACCTGACAAATTTGCATTTAATCCATGAATCCAATTCTCGACATGATTTACCAGCGAGAGCAATTTGAATTGTTTGCCATTTACATACAATGTAAAGACAAAAAATACGAAATATATACTACAACTGATAATAAAATACCTGAAACTCTCTTTTAATTCATAGTGATTCAGTATACTTTAAACAAATCATTTTTCTTTAGACATGTTACATCTTATATTAGTACAACACGTTAGAGATCCCATCCTAACATACTGTTTTAGATTGCAATAATGTAAAAATACAGTCAGGACTATCTTCTAATCAATGTATATTCAAATTTATTGGTGAACATTTATTTGAAAGCCCAAACCAGCTATTTCACAGCCGATAACAAATAAGTAAAAAAATAAATTTTTAATGAAAAAAATACTCACTCTGTATGAACTACAGCCAAGTATAGCTACTTATCAAAAACCATGATTTAGGCACAATTAAAAATAAACATAAGTTCGTTAATTACAGCTTAACTATGTATAAAAAACAAAGTTTCATTCTTGTATTCCCATCACAATATTGACGTATTTTTTTTAATAAGTTCTTAATTATTAAAAAAGTACGAATAAATACAGTTTATTAGATTTATTGAAAATAGTTTTCAATAACTTTAAAGACAATTCGAAAAAATGATCTTTAAAAAATATGTGGGTTTTACTATGAAATTAGGTTTATTAAGCATTTCAGCATTATCAGCATTAGCTATTTCAACTTCTGCACTTGCAGCTGATCCTGTAACTGTGAATGGTGGTACTGTTCATTTTACTGGTGAAATCGTAAATGCAGCATGTGCTGTTAGCACTGAATCAACAAATCAAACAGTTGACCTAGGTCAATATCGTACAGCTCGCCTAGCCGTTGCTGGAGATAAAACAACTCCTGTTCCATTCCAAATCAAACTTGTTGACTGTGATCCAAAAGTGCAAGCAACTGCTGCAGTTTCGTTTTATGGTCAATCAGTTGCATCTAATGCAAACTTATTAGCTGTTTCTGCTGGCGGAACGAACTCTACAGCTGCAACAAATGTAGGTATTGAAATTGCTGATGATGCATCAAAAATTCTAGGTGTTGGCGGTGCAGATTTTTCTACACCAAAAGCATTAATCGAAGGTGACAATACACTTCAATTTAGCGCTCGCTATGTGGCAACTGGTGCTTCTACACCTGGTCAGGCAAATGCAGATGCTACTTTTGTTGTGAAATATGAATAATCATTTACAAAGATAAGTGATTGATTATATGAGCATCTATTTCATCTTTAAAAAGTGCCTGGTTTTTACAATAGGTATATTGGTGATATCCAATAGCTTTGCTGAAAGCTACGTATTTGGTGGAAGAGCTCATTTTCAGGGAGTTTTAATAAATCAGGGCTGCTCAATTCTAGTTGAGAAGAACATGCCTATCCACGTTAAAACTCCCACTTTACCTGTACATGTTAATTTTTCGTTATGCCCTGTAGGCATTTATGACAACCTGACCATCAGCTTGTCTGAACTGGATAGACCTCTGAAAAGAGTGTTTTACTTTGATGCAAAAAATCAAAACGTTATTTACTTAAACAATGAATTAAATATTCCAAGTCTAGATTTCATAGATTCCAATAAAGAATTTATTCGTCATATTGATTTACCTTCTCATTATGACAGTTTTTCAAAAAATACAATGGGTATTTTTTTGAATCAGGGTAATCCAAATGCATCTACACAAGCTTCGAATATTTTAATTTCTGTTTTTTATCCATAAATTAATTTTAAGGATTTATATGAAATTGAACTTATTTAAAAATAGCGTTCTAAGTATAACCTTAGCATGTTTAGCACCCTATAGTTTTGCCGATAATAATGTCATAGGTGGTATCTCGTTAGGGGCAACACGTGTCATCTATCCTATGGATGCTAAACAGGTTTCTTTGCCTATTGTGAATAGCAACAATAAAGAACGTTTTTTAATTAACTCGTGGGTGGAAACTTCTGACGAAAAAAAATCTAAGGATTTTCTCATTACTCCACCACTTTTTGTAGCTGAAGCAAATACTGAAAACACGCTCAGGATTGTCAGTCTTGCATCACAATTACCCCAAGATCGTGAATCTGTCTTCTGGATTAACGTCAAAGCGATTCCATCTATAGATAAAGCAGACCTGGTGGATAAAAATATTTTACAACTGGCTGTTTTATCCCGAATCAAACTTTTTATTCGACCTAATAACTTAAAAATGAAGCCTGAGGCAGCCCTTGAAAATATTAAATTTTCAAAATCCGCTCAAGGCGTAGTTGTGAATAACGCATCTCCATATCATGTGTCTTTTGTGAATGTTTATATCGACAACACAAAACTACCGAATATTATGGCTGCCCCTTTTGCCGAAACAAAAATTTCAAAACTTGCTGGCAATAAACTCAGCTATCAAACAGTAAATGATTATGGCGGTTTAACTCCAAAAACGAATTTAGAACTGAATTAATCACCATGAGTACTCGATTTGTAATGCCATCTAATACTTTACGTATTAGAAAAAATATCAGGCTAGTACCTTATGGCTTAGCTGTTACTTTACTGATCTCAATGGCTGTTACTAGAGTAACTCATGCTGAGCAGGTATTTAACCCTGCTTTTTTGAAAGATGATTTATCACATTCACAAATCTCGGATTTAACGCGATTTGAAAAATCGACACATCAACTCCCTGGTATTTATCGCGTTGATATCTACGTGAATGATCAATATATTCTGACCCGTGATGTAAACTTTATTGAGAAAACTGACATTAAAGACCGTACAGGTCTATTGCCTTGTCTAGACAGTAAAACGTTGCAAAGTTTTGGGGTAAATATGGGGCAATATCAAGCTCTGTCTGACCCAAATCAACAATGCATCGATTTTATTTCAATTATTGAGGGTGCAAACAGTCAGTTCCAGTTTGATAAACAGAAGTTACATATTAGCTTACCGCAAGCATCCTTACGTAATCAGATCCGGGGCTATATCCCGCCAGACCAGTGGGATTCCGGTATTAACGGGATGTTTGTAAACTACAATCTATCAGGCTATAACAACTCTAAAACTGATACAGACAGCGTCTTTCTAAGACTGGATAATGGACTCAATCTTGGCTCCTGGCAATTTAGACATTCTAGTAGCTGGAATCATAACTCACGTCATGGAAAATCATCCAATGACTGGAATAATTTAAATACCTACCTACAAAAAACCATTATTCCATTAAAAAGCCAATTAATCGTTGGTGATGGTTCAAGCAATAGTGAAGTTTTTGATAGTTTTGGATTTCGTGGCGTGCATTTATCAACAGCCGATGCCATGTACCCAGACAGTCAGCAAGGTTATGCACCAACAGTTCGTGGTGTTGCTAAAACCAACGCAAAAGTCGTGATCAAACAAAATGGCTATGTTATTCACCAAATTAATGTTGCCCCTGGCCCCTTTCTGATACAGGACTTAAATCCAACGTCAATTAGTGGCGATCTGTTAGTGACAATTGAAGAAAATGACGGGTCTGTACAAAGTTTTACTGTACCTTATTCTAGTTTGCCAATTTTCCAACGTGAGGGTCGCACCAAATATAGCATTATTGCTGGAGAATACCGTAGTGGACTTGATTCTCAAGATAGTCCAACAGTTGTTCAAGCCACAGCGATTCATGGACTCCAAAAAGGCTTCTCCGTTTACGCTGGGACCCAGTTATCCGATAAGTATAAAAGTGCACTTTTAGGAATGGGTGCAAACCTGGGAACCTATGGTGCATTGTCTTTTGACCTTACCCATGCTGACAGCGAGCTTGCCGACCAATCTTCACACAGTGGTCAATCGCTACGTTTTCTTTATTCAAAATCATTATTAAGTTCTGGTACAACTTTTCAACTGCTGGGTTACCGCTACTCCACTAAAGGATTCTATACCTTAAATGATGTAGCCTATAACCGTATGAGTGGTTACCATACTTCCCACACTCAGGATGGTAATCAGGCAAATACGCCGATCATCACCGATTACTTTGACTTGTATAACTCCAAAAAGGGTCGTTTTGAAGTCAATATTTCCCACTCACTTGGAAAATATGGCTCTTTATTTGTTTCTGGAAATCAGCAAACCTACTGGGGAACCAATAAAAGAAATGAATGGGTACAAGCAGGTTATGCCAACTCATGGAAAGCCCTTAATTACTCTTTCTCAATAAGTCACAACAAACTGTCACAACTTACAGAAAGTGAAACCATGTATGCAATGAATCTATCCTTTCCTTTAGATAAATTGTGGCCAAAATCCAACTTTACTGACAGTCCAATCAAAAATGCCTATACCACATTTTCAACCACTCAAAACTCGAATGGTAATGAGTCTTATCTGGCAGGGCTAAGTGGAACTTTACTTAAAGACCGCAATTTGAGCTATAGCTTTAATCAAGGACGCGTAAGTAGACAAGGAGATATAGGTTCAGTGACATTAAACTATGATGGCCGTTATGGAACAGTCGGTGCTGGCTATAGTTATGAAAAGAACTCGAACCAGTTTACCTATAATGCATCAGGCGGCATTTTGGCACATCGTGATGGTATTACCTTTGGACAGCCTTTAGGTGCCACATCCATTTTGATTAAAGCCCCAGGTGCTAAAAACGTAAATATCGAAAACTATACCGGTGTTCGGACAGATTGGCGTGGATATGCCATCGTCCCGTATGCAACAGAATATCGTGCCAATCGTATCGCACTTAATTCAAATACCTTTAGCAACAATCTGGAAATCAACAATAATGTCGAAAATGTTGTGCCTATCAAAGGAGCAATCTCAAGAGCAACATTTAACACCAGCATTGGAGTACGTGCCCTCATCACCCTTTCTCATCTCGGAAAATTTGCACCTTATGCAAGTAGTGTTGTCGAAAGTAACAGTTCAGCTCGGGGAATCGTCGCTGATGATGGTCGCACCTATCTCACAGGTTTACCTGTTAAAGGCAATCTAGAAGTTCGCTGGGGAGTTTCTGAGGATGAAAAATGTCTTGCCAGTTATGACATATCCGAGATGGACTTAACCCAACCTATCGTTCAATTCGATCTTGAATGTAAATAGGAGGAGATAACATGAAATATCAACTTTTAATCTCCACATTATTGCTACTCACTTCTGCAAAATCATTTGCTGTTGTCTGTTGGAACAGTAAAGGACAAGGTGTAGTTGATGAGGTTTTTTATGACCTTTCTAACAGCTTCAATAGTTCCAACAATGCAGTGGGCAAAATTGTTGAACTGAAAAAAAACTTCACCAATCAGCTTTATGGCAGGTGCCCTGTTCATAGTGCAAGTATCAGTAACAATAGAACCAAACGTAGTTATGTCACTGATTTACCTGTTGTAGAAAATGTTGACCGATTTCAATATTTACCAATCAATGAATATCTGGTTGGCGCCATGAAAATTACCGATAGCTATGCAGGCGATTTTTACCCTCCAGCAAATTATATCCAAATGGGGAGGGATCCCAATGTTAGTACAGGTGAACCTTTTGGTATATGGGATTCCAATTTTACTTTTAGAATCAAGGTTATTAAACCATTCATTGATTTCATTCCTATTCCCAAGAAAACCATGTTCACCGTATATATCACGACTGGTGCAGGTGAACCTTTAAATATCCCGGTTTATAGAATCAGTTATAGTGGCTCGATTACCGTTCCTCAAAGCTGCAAAATCAATACTGGTGATGTACTCGAGATCAATTTTGGCGACATTCCAGCTTATGCATTCCGACAGGCTGGTCCCGGAAACAAGCCAGCCAATGTAAACAAGCAAGTCCGGACATTAGCAATCCAATGTAACAATATAGAAGCTCAAGCAACTTTAACTCTTCGCCTTGAAGCAGAAAAGGCAAACAATGATGTGATGGTATCGGATAACCCGGATATCGGTTTTAAACTGTCTGACCAAAATGATCGGGTTTTATTACCCAATAACATCAATAGTGTTATTCCCTTTAATCTCCATCAACAACCGGCAAATGTAACGATCAAGGCTTGGCCTGTCAGCACTACAGGAAATACTCCTGCCATAGGACCATTCCGATCAAGAGGCTATCTTCGAGTGGATTTTGAGTAGGTAATAAAATGAAAAATATAACAAAAGTAATAATGAGATCAATGCTGATAAGCTGCTTAAATATCCAAACTTTTTCTTTTGCTGCAGATACTTCTGTTGAGTTAGGGCGCGTGAATATTGAACTTTATGGTGTAGTAACAACTGCAACATGTGGTGTACTGGAATCTGAACAAGAAAAATATGTCCGCCTGGGTTCAGTCAGTAGCAAAAGTTTAAGTACGGTAGGAGATCAATCAACTCCTGTTCCGTTCCAATTCAAAATGAGTAATTGCCCTCCTGATGGTTCTATTACTATTACTTTTGATGGAGCAAAAGACACTGAAAATATTGAACTTTTATCAATAGAAGATACAGCAAGTAAAGCAGAAAATATTGCTATTGAAATTCGTGATCATGATAAAAAAAGATTAGCTTTAGGTAAAAAAAGCGAAATTTTTAAAGTCGATAACAATGGAAATGCTTCAGCACTATTTTATGCAAATTATATTGTGACTAAAGGGCAGGCAACGGCAGGTATTGCCAATGCAAATGCACAATTTTCAATTCAATACGATTGATTCAATAGATGCAATGTTTTAAGAATTTCAAATAACTTGAAAATTCATCAATAAAGATCAAAAGCATCACTTTTAAATTAAAGTTTGAGATTTTATGATCTTTTCTAATTAATCCCAGAAAAACATAATGCAAAATACTGGCATATTTTCAATATGTTATGCAAAGCATTTCTGTTTTATAAATAACGTCATCTGTCTCCATAAATGATACCTTTTGACTCATTGATAAAACAAATAGAACTAAATCCAATAAATGATTGGAGACGTTATGAAATCATTTTTTAAAATAAAAAGTGTCGGGGGAGGTATGGCACATTTATTAGATGATTTTTGCAGACTTAACCATATTCACTCACCAGTAAACCAACAATATAAATTAAATGAACGCATTCCCTTTGGATTATGGCTAAAAAAATTAAGACGGATTCATAGACAATATAAATTTGATGGCTTAGGTCTGGATATAGGTTCAATGGTACAATTTCACCATATAGGAATAGTTGCATATATTGCCAACTCTTGTGGACAACTATCTGAATATCTGGATATTATTCCAAAATATGAAAAGCTATGGTTTAACTATATGCCCAAGAATTACCAAGTCGATCAAAATCATTTTATGATCTACTGGGAAAAACCTGCATATCTACAATCTGGATTATATATTCAAGAAACAGCTATTTCTGAAGAAATTCAGGTTGCTATTTTTTATCAACAATTATCAAAATTAATTAATACAGAAAAAAATATTTTTCATAGCCTGGAATTGACTATTCCAAAAC
>NZ_OOGT01000063.1 GCF_900323515.1 Acinetobacter stercoris
GAGCAAAGAATTTGACAATATCACATCTTATGCCTGGGATCCTTATAATTTGCCAGTTAGCAATTTTGTAACAGTGTCAAAAAGTACAAGAAGCGAAAATATCTTATATACAAATTATAAATATCCAGGTGAAGGAACATTTTTTATAGTTTCAAATAGCGAGGAGTTTCGTTCAGTTAAATATCCAAAATATGAGAATGTTTATTTGAGTTTGGATGGCTTGTATAAGCAAGGGGCTACTCGATATCCATTAGGATATAAAGAGTATTATATAAACTCTGTTTCCAGTGATGGAAATATTTTAAACAAGACACCGCATAATCTTAACGGCTTAAAAGGTTTAAAAATAGAAGAAAAAGGGCACTGGGTAGATCTTTCTAGTATGACTGTGAGTGATCGCACAGCAGTGTATTGGAATACTTTAGATAGTTATCAAGAAGGAGGTATTATTCTTCTCTCTCTTATCTCTGAAACTTGGGAAAAATTTCACGAATTTTTAGCTTTATCTAAAGTAACTAAATTTCCTGCTGGCGCTAAATGTTTTAAAAGTGAAAGCACGCATTATACACAGCCTTTTTATGATGTTACTTTAGGGCTACCTATAGCTGAAGAGAGTCGGGCTATAGATGTAGATGGTAATCCAATACCTACGATACCAGTTGAGTGGGTAGAAGGAGTGTGGGGAGGTATTCAGTGGAAATATGATAAGAACTATGATGCCCCAACATCTGGAACAGCTCACCTTTATGCTTATATTAATAATGAATGGAGATACGGGGTTTGGACTAAAAACCCTGATATATCCCTTGATCAACTTTTAAAAGCTTCCCAAGAACGACTAAATGAATTAAGTGGAGAGGAAGAGAGTACTGTAACAGCAAGAATATATGCAAATGCCCGTTATCAGGAACTTATGAACGAATGTACTTATTACAATGATATTGCAGCAAATACGATAGATTCATTGATTAGCACGACTATTGCTAATTAAGAGCGTGTAAAGATGTGCCATTTCATTAATTGACAAAAAAGAAATGGCACATGGTGCTTCATTTGGGCTATGCTTGATTTCAATGTTAAATTTATTTACGTTATTAAAAATATTACAGTTTATGAAACAGATCAAAAGGTAATGGTATATCTTAGGCTTCATAATCTGGATCATCTAAAAGCAATTTTTTATTGGCATAATCTTGCAAATGATAAGCAAAATATTGGCAAATGATCATGTCATTAGCTATTGTATTTTCTTGCTTCTCCTTCCTTTTATTGGTAAAGATTGCTGAAACCAGATCAGTAACGACTTTAAATAATATACAAGCTGCAACAAAACGTAGAAAGAAAATCCAAACAGTATTTACCGTAAAAATAGTGAATGCAAAACATAATAACGAAGCAATAAGTAATAATATTATATTGATCTTTTTGAGGGTGTTTTAACTGTTTCAGTTTCGGCAATGAGTTTAATCTCATCTTGAAAATATAAAAGAATCCATACACTTGCCTCATTAAAATTGAATGTTAAGCGCTGGATTTTATAACTGGACAATTGTTCAACGTTGAAAGGAGAGTTCTCTGGTTCAGGGTCTGATATTTCTATTTCTTGATCATATTGATCAATCAAAGTGATTTTAATAAGCAGATTAACCTGATTTTGAACAAGATCTGATAAATATTGTTTTTGCTCATCGGTAAACGAAGATATAGTTTGAAATCCCGGTAATTTTATTATTACCGGGATTTCTTCTAAGACTTCATCATAAGCTGTTTGTATTTTAGAAATAAGCTTTTGTTCATTCATTTCATATTATCAAAAAGAAATATCATCATATCCCAATATTGCTTAAACAATTACTGTTTAGGTTCAGGTGGAGTTAATCCAAACTGTAAATAAGCCTGATTTGTTGCAATCCGTCCACGTGCAGTACGCATGACATAACCTTGCTGAATCAGATAAGGTTCAATAACATCTTCAAGTGTGCCCGAGTCTTCTGCCATAGCTGCAGCTAAAGCTTCAACACCAGCAGGACCACCATCAAAACGTTCAAGCAACATACTGAGATAGCGTCTATCCAAGGTATCCAGGCCATCTTTATCGACATTGAGCATATCCAGTGCACGTTGTGCCATATCTTGTGTGACTTCACCTGTTCCTTTTACTTGGGCATAATCTCGTACTCGACGTAATAGGCGATTAGCAATACGTGGTGTACCACGTGATCGGCGTGCAACTTCACGAGAACCATCAGCAGTAATTGGAACATCCATAAGATTTGCTGAACGAGTCACGATATGCGTCAGGTCTTCGACAGAATAGAACTCTAAACGTTGAACAATACCGAAACGATCACGTAAAGGAGAAGTCAGTAATCCAGCACGAGTAGTGGCAGCAACCAGAGTAAACGGAGGTAAATCAAGCTTGATAGATCGGGCAGCAGGACCTTCACCGATCATGATATCTAATTGGTAATCCTCCATTGCAGGATAGAGAATTTCTTCAATGACAGGGGACAGGCGGTGAATTTCATCAATGAATAAAACATCACCTTCCTCAAGATTAGTCAGCATTGCCGCCAGATCACCCGCTCGTTCGAGTACAGGGCCAGAGGTGGATTTAAGGTTCCCCCCCATTTCACGGGCAATGATATTTGCCAGTGTGGTTTTACCCAGTCCAGGTGGTCCAAAAATCAGGGTATGATCCAGTGCTTCACCACGACCTCTCGCCGCACCGATAAAGATTTCCATTTGCTCACGGACGACAGGCTGACCGATATAGTCTTCGAGTGATGTCGGACGAATGGCTCGATCAAAATGATCTTCTGGTTTTTCAGTACCACTGATTAAACGGTCTTGCATGAGTGTCTTGATCTACTCTCTATTTCATCATGGATTTGAGTGCTGCCCGAATAATATCGGCAGATTCTGTAAACTCACCTTTTACTGCCGCTACAGCCTTTTGCGCTTCGGCAGGTTTATAACCTAGAGATTGTAATGCAGCTTCAGCTTCGGCAACAGGTGAGTTAGAGCTAAACTGAATTTGAGTTACTGTTGAATTGGCTGGAGTAGAAACATTTGACAGTGCTTTAAAACGATCTCTAAGCTCAATCATCAGTCGTTCAGCTGTTTTTTTACCAACACCAGGTACTTTTACCAACGTATTGACATCATCGTTTTCAATGGTATGAATGAGTAGTTCTACACTCAATGTCGATAAAATTCCCAGAGCCATCTTAGGACCAACGCCGTTAACTTTGAGTAAGGTACGGAAAATGGTTTTTTCCTGAGCATGAATAAATCCGTAAAGTAAATGGGCATCTTCACGAACAGCTAAATGTGTCCAGAGGGTGACTTTTTGACCTTTTTGTAATTGGCAAAATGTCGATAATGGTGTGTCTATTTCGTAGCCAATCCCATTGACATTCAGTACGACAGTAGGTGCTTCGAGGGCTAATACTTCGCCAATTAAACATCCGATCATTGATTCTGTTTCACTTGTTTGAGGTTGAATGGAATAAGTGCATATTAATTGTCATTTGAATTAAAGGCAAAAAACAATTTTTTGTATTTTTTAACAAGGTTTTGTTAAGTAAAGGGGCATATATCACTGTAATCTTTACTTAACATACGGCATTCTATCTTAGTTGTGTACATACTTTGACTGAACTAAAAAAAACCGACCTTATTACCTTTGAGTTCCTGAGCCAGATTATAGGCTTGGTGATCTGAAAATTTACTGACAATATCTAGAACTTGCATAATATTATCATAATGATTTTCTTCAAAATGAGCCCCAACTCTTTGTAAAATTGACAATAAACGTTGCTCTTTAAAATTCAGTTTTTTTTCTGGCATGGTGAGCGGAACAAAAGCATCTAAAATGGTTTGCAAGCTTTGATGTGCAATAATTTCTAACCCCGATTTTTGTGGATGCTCAAAGATTTTTTCACGTGCCAGATTTTTTGCATTATTGATGCCGATTTCAATATCTCGTGAACAATACTGCAACAATGAACCTTTTAATTGACCAGACAAAATTTCAAAATGGTGTCTGGCAAATGCAGATGTGACCTCATCGACAAGACGTTTCATGACACGACCCCGTAAAGCGGCTATTTTTTGTTGCCATGTACTGCTTGG
This sequence comes from Acinetobacter stercoris, assembly GCF_900323515.1. Taxonomy (GTDB): domain Bacteria; phylum Pseudomonadota; class Gammaproteobacteria; order Pseudomonadales; family Moraxellaceae; genus Acinetobacter; species Acinetobacter stercoris. The sequence goes on from NZ_OOGT01000063.1 coordinate 4,138, forward strand.
TATACTGAGTTCTTCAGGAATGCCATACTCTCCAATCAATGCTAAAAATATAGGCTCTACTTCATCATAGTTCAGCATGTTTAAAATAATGCCATCTTCCAGATCAATTAAGGCATAACAGATATCATCAGCGGCTTCGAGTAGATAGGTCAGTGGATGACGACAATAGTGGTAGTCTCCAATTTGAATAAGTCCGAGTTGTTCAGCAATTTGTTTTAAAGTCTCTTTTTCCGCTTGATAACAACCGAACTTGGCACATTGACTTGCAGGTTTATTGCCTTGCGATTCTATGGTCTGTGAAAGCCATGGATATTTTAAATATGCACCTAAAGTTGCATGGGTCAGACGCATGCCACCATCATGGGGATGGTAATCAATTTTTGTGAGTAACCTTAGACCTTGGGCATTACCTTCAAACTGGCGTACATCAGCTTCTTCATGGTCACTCAAATCTTTTAAAAAATCGGTATGTGATGCATCATCAAACCATTCCCGAATCGCATATTCACCTGCATGACCAAAAGGCGGATTTCCAATGTCATGTGCTAGACATGCCGCCTGGATAATCGCGCCAACATCTGCCGGGGATATCCAGACCGGCAATTCATCTTTGATTTTTTCTGCCGCCAACATACCTAAAGAACGGCCAATACATGAGACTTCTAGAGAATGTGTTAAACGAGTATGGATACCGTCATGTTGTGTCAGAGGATGGACTTGGGTTTTACGGTTAAGTTGACGAAAACTTTGTGAAAATATAATACGGTCATAATCTTTATGAAATGGGCTACGTGCCTGTTCTGAACTTTGTTTTTTACTGCCTAAACGAATGGTTGAAAGCAGTTCTAGCCAACGCATTTGAGTCATTTATCATTATTCACTTTTAACATGATTGCATCATGCCAAAAAAAAACACAGAGCACTAGGGTGGTGCGTCATAAGTTGTCTTTTTAATGCTTATTTTTTTTAATTTAGGAACTGAAATATAATAAAATCGTTTTTATATGATAATCATTTTAAAATGGTGATTAAATTTATTGGGGAAAAATATGAAATTTCAATCAAAAAAAGCTTTGATTTTAGCAATGTCGTCAAGTTTATTTTTTTCAGGATGCTCCATATTTGCTGTATCAACAGCCACCAGTGTGGTAAGTACAGGGGTTACGGTGGGTACAGTTGCCTTACAAACTAATCGCATGATGAATCATTTGAATGCTTTTCAAAATATTGCCCAAAATAATGCAGGCAATAGAGCGACTGGAAGTAAAGGCGGAGAGGCAAGTACACGATATATTTTAGAGCAGGTCAAAAAGTCTGGTTATGATGTACAAATGCTAGCTTTTGAAAATCGGGAAAAAGCCGTTGGTCAAAATATACTTGTTGAAATTCCTGGTAAAAATAAAGATCAAGCTATACTGGTCGGCGCACACTATGATTCTGTGAAAATGGGTCCAGGAATTAATGATAATGCATCAGGTACAGCACTTTTACTAGATTTGGTGCAGGAAATGTCTGAAAAGAAAGTTCAGCCTGAACATTCAATTTATGTCGCTTTTTGGGATTCGGAAGAAGAAGGAATAGCAGGTTCCAAAGCTTATGTCGATAAATTGACAGAACAACAGTTAAAAGGCATCAAGGCATATATCAATGTAGATATGGTGGGAACGAAAGACCCTGAAATTTTAATCGCTGATGCAGATAAATCATCTGTGGATGACATGGAAAATATGCTGAAAGAACGCGGAATGGCTGAGAAAGACTATAAACCATTGCTTGATGGATTAAGAAATGTACCATCTCATGCAGGTGATCAAGCATTGGAAGAAAGTCTGAAAGCATTTTTCAAAGCGAAAAACCTTAAAATAAAAGAAGATGTATCGACCTTAACTGCAAGTGATACCGCGCCGTTTTTAGGTAAAGTCCCTGTGACTTCCTTAATTTTGTTTAATGAAAAAATGAAAGGTGATGTGCTAGAGTTTGCACCATGTTACCACGCTGCCTGCGATACCGTAGATAAGGTAGACCCACAGTCGATGCAAATCGCTGCCGAAGCTTTAGTGCATCTTTTAAAAACGGTTGATACACAATAATTCGTAGCTATTTCAGGTGATTTTTACATCTAATAATGTATTAACCTGTAATATTTTATTTGTAAAGCAAAGCCTTATTGGTATTTCTTATATGTTTTTAGCGCATATTCCTGTTTTGCCATCTAGCTGATTTGGCTAATTCACAGTAGAATATGCGCTCTCTTCAAGTCACATTGCGGCAAATTCACAAGACTTGCCCGTGGAGCCAAAATCAACATGTTTATCGTGGCCGGTGCACCAGCACATTCTTCTTTTAAGAAAGCTCAACTACTATCACGTCTATCGTCAATTAGTTCTGTTCAATCTTTCGACAGCCAATGGGTTTATCTGTTTGACCAAGCGCTCAACGGTGAGCAACAACAGTCTGCTTTACAACTTTTAAATGATGGTGCAAGTTACCAGTTGCGCCAACCTGAACAAGGTGAAATCCAGATTTTAGTGACACCACGTGTTGGTACGATTTCTCCGTGGTCATCAAAAGCAACTGATATTTTTGCGAACTGTAATACTCCTGTACACCGCCTTGAACGCGGTGTTTTGTTTACTTTACAGGGTATTTCAGAAATTTCGAATGAAGTCAAACTTGCTTTACATGATCGAATGACTGAAAGTGTGTTTAATCATGTTGATGATGCGTCAGTCTTATTTACTGAGACTGATCCAAAACCATTAAATAGTATTGATATTTTGGGTCAGGGCAAAGAAGCTCTGGTAAAAGCAAATAATGAATTTGGTTTTGCTTTGTCTGACGAAGAAATTGATTATTTAACAGATGCATTTGCAAAAATGGGTCGTAATCCTCACGATATCGAACTCATGATGTTTGCTCAGGCAAACTCGGAGCATTGCCGCCATAAAATCTTTGGTTCAGAATGGACAATTGACGGAGAAAAACAGCCATTATCATTGTTCCAGATGATTAAGAATACTTATAAAGAATCGCCGACAGATGTTTTATCTGCATATAAAGATAACGCTTCTGTGATCGTGGGATATGATACGCAGCGTTTTTATCCAAAAGCGGATGAAAAAGGGCACTTTGTTTATAAATATAAAAGTCAGGCTGCCCACATTTTGATGAAAGTTGAAACTCACAATCACCCAACAGCAATTGCTCCTTTTGCAGGTGCAGCAACAGGTTCTGGTGGTGAAATCCGTGATGAAGGCGCAACTGGTCGTGGTGGTAAACCCAAAGCTGGTTTGACAGGATTTACCGTTTCAAATCTGAATATTCCAGGTTTTGAACAGCCATGGGAAGAAAACTATGGTAAGCCGTCACGTATGGCTTCACCACTACAGATCATGATTGACGGGCCTCTTGGTGGTGCGGCATTTAATAACGAATTTGGCCGTCCAGCATTAAATGGTTATTTCCGTACATTTGAACAAAATGTTAATGGTGAAGTTAAAGGTTTCCATAAACCGATCATGATTGCAGGTGGTTATGGGAATATTCGTCCTGACCATGTTGAAAAAGATGCGATCCAGCCAGGCGATTTACTAATCGTACTTGGTGGGCCTGCGATGCTCATCGGTTTAGGCGGTGGTGCTGCCTCTTCGGTAGCGAGTGGTAAACTGGGTGAAAACCTTGATTTTGCTTCAGTTCAGCGTGATAACCCTGAAATGGAGCGCCGTTGTCAGGAAGTGATCGATACTTGCTGGCGTATGGAAGACTATAACCCTATCGTTTCTATTCATGATGTGGGGGCAGGTGGTCTTTCCAATGCAATGCCTGAACTGGTAAATGACCATGAGCTGGGTGCTGTTTTAAATCTTCGTAAAATCCCATCTCTAGAACCTGGCATGTCTCCAATGGAGATCTGGTCAAATGAGGCACAAGAGCGTTATGTTCTTGCTATTCGTCCAGAGTCGATTGATCAATTTGAAGAAATCTGTGCGCGTGAACGCTGTCCATTCGCAGTGTTAGGTGAAGCAACAGAAGCACGTCAATTGGTCGTTGAAGATCCTCTATTTGAAAATAAAGCTGTTGATATGCCAATGCAGGTCATGCTTGGTGGCACACCTCGTATGCAACGTTCTTATGAAACGATTGAACGCAAAGGTGATGACTTTGATGCATCTAAAGTTGATTTGAAAGATGCTATTTTCCGTGTCATCAAAAACCCGACAGTTGCATCAAAATCATTCCTGATTACCATCGGTGACCGTTCGATTACAGGTATGGTTGCACGTGACCAGATGGTGGGACGCTGGCAAGTTCCTGTAGCGGATGCTGCGGTTACCACAACGAGCTTGCTTGGGTTTACTGGTGAAGCAATGGCAATGGGTGAACGTCCTCCAGTTGCTTTGTTAAATCCTGCTGCATCTGCACGTTTAGCAGTTGCAGAAGCAATTTCAAATATTGCCTCTGCTAATATTGAGCAGATCAGTGATATCAAACTGTCTGCGAACTGGATGGCTGCCGCTGGACAGCTGGGTGAAGATCAAGCCTTGTTTGAAGGTGTAAAAGCAATTGGTATGGAAATGTGCCCTGCATTGGGGATTGCAATTCCTGTAGGAAAAGATTCTCTTTCTATGCGCACTACTTGGAATGATGACGGCATAGATAAAGCCGTAACATCACCAATGTCAGGCGTGATTACTGCATTTGCACCTGTAGCGGATGTACGTAAGACATTAACGCCAGAGCTTAAAAACCTTGCTGACTCTGTACTTGTACGTTTTGACCTGTCTAAAGGTCAGTTCCGTTTAGGTGGTTCTATTTTAGCGCAAGTCTATAAAGCGATTGGTTCTGTTACACCTGATGTTGATAGTTTCGAAGATTTCAAAACCTTCTTCAATACGATTCAGGACTGGAATAATCGAGGACTGATTAAAGCCTATCATGACATCGGTGATGGTGGTTTACTTGCAACTGTTGCAGAGATGATGTTTGCTTCACGTTTAGGTGTAGCATTAGAAGATCAATCAGCAGAAAGCCTATTTGCAGAAGAAATTGGTGCTGTGGTTCAGTTGAATAAATCAGATTGGGAATCTATCAAATCTGAAGTTGAGCTTTCCAGTCTCCGTGAAATTGTAAAGCTTGTAGGTTATGTCAATAATACTGACCAGCTTTGTGTGAATGGTTTAGTGCTTGAACGTAGCGAGTTACAGCAAGCTTGGGCTGAAGTTTCTCATCAAATCCAGCGCCTGCGTGATAACTCTGAAACTGCAGATCAAGAGTTTGCATTGATTGGTGACAAAAACCACCAGGGTTTAATTGCCAAAGCAACATTTGATCTTAATGAGCCTGTTGAAGCACCATTCATTAATACCCGCCGTCCAAATATGGTGATTTTACGTGAACAAGGTGTTAATGGCCATGTGGAAATGGCCGCTGCATTTGATAAAGCAGGTTTTAATACTGTAGACGTTCATATGAGTGACTTGTTCTCTGGTCGGGTTGATTTGGATGACTTTGAAGGCTTGGTTGCTTGTGGTGGATTCTCATATGGTGACGTATTAGGTGCTGGCGGTGGATGGGCGAAGTCAGTCTTGTTTAACCCTAAACTTCGTGATCAGTTCGAAAAATTTTTCCATCGTGAAGAAACATTCAGTTTAGGTATTTGTAATGGTTGTCAAATGCTATCGCAGTTGGCACCGTTGATTCCTGGCGCTGATAACTGGCCACGTTTCCACCGTAATACATCTGAAGTTTTTGAAGCACGCGCAGTTAATGTTCGCATTGAAAAGTCTAATTCTGTATTGCTTCAAGACATGCAAGGTTCAATTTTACCAATCGCAGTTGCACATGGCGAGGGGCGGGCTGTTGCAAGTGATGAAGCTTTTGCATCACTAAATGCCAATGATCAGGTAGTTTTACGTTATGTGGATAGTTTAGGTCAGCCAACACAACACTATCCGTTGAACCCAAATGGTTCACCAGAAGCAATTTCAGGTGTAACTTCCACAGATGGTCGTGCAACAATCATGATGCCGCATCCAGAACGTAATTTCCGTGCTATTCAACATTCCTGGAAACCTGAAGAATGGACAGAAGATGGTGCTTGGTTACGTATGTTCCGTAATGCGCGTAAATTTATTGGTTAATTCAAAAATATTTGAATGAAGAAAAGCTCCCAATAGGGAGCTTTTTTATGGTCGAAATAATTGTTACAGTTTTATAGTTGGTTTATTTTTTGCTTTGTATAAATTATCTTCTAAAGAATAGAAGTTTTGCTCCAAAAGTGTTCAGGCATTGAAAATACATGAGGTGACAAAATGATTAAAACGACAAAATATAACACTATCGATAAAATTGCATTACGTCAAAAAGGGTGGATGTGGTTTGCAACTGTAATTGGTTTACAAATGATTTTTGTAATGTTTATCTTTTTAATCAAATAAAATACAAGATTGGAAGTGCTCTGGATGTCAGGGTGCTTTCAATATCATGAATGAATTTTCATGTGTTCAATATGAGATCAATATTTTAATTAGAGATCGGAATTATCATGGGTTTTATAAAAAAATTAGTTTTTTTATAGTGATTGAATATGTTAATTTATTGATTAGTAAATATTTAATTTTGTTCTTCGCTAGGTATTTCATGTGTACTGTTGTTATAGTATAAATAGCATTTCGGAGAATAAGAATGTGTTGATGAAAAAGATTCTATTCCTTGTTTCTATTGTTTTAATTGTATTGGTGAGCAAAAAAATTAGCCACTATACTTTTTATGAAATTCAACATCCTGAACTAAGTTTAAGCATGCGTCAGGAAAGGTTGGTAAAGGAAATTTTACAGCATATTCAGGCAGGTGATGCAGATGCACTGGAAAATCATCTGACTACCGAGTTTCATCAAAGAATTATAAATGAACCAAGTTATTTTCAACGATTATTTGATTTATTATCTGCCGATACCAAGCTGGGTGATCCACAGTTGATCAGTGTTAGTGAGAGAATATTAGACAAAAGAGATCATAGTCTGGATGTTATTTACAAGATTGTGCGACCAGATGATTTCTTGTTTATGCAAATCACTTTTCAGAAACGTAAAAAGAAAAATTTGATTGACAATATTCAGATCAACAAGGTTTTAAAAACTAAAGATGTTTAGACCGGATAACTAGACGATAATAGGCGCAACTTAATAAAATAATTGAAGAGCACGCTAAAAAGATCAATTTGGGAACTACAAAAAACGTTGCTACACCCATCTGGTTCAGCTGTATAAACATTTGTATACCATTTGTTGATGGTAAGCTCCATGCGAACCATTGCATGAGTCTTGGCATTGCTTGTAGTGGCCATGCGGCTCCTGAAAGTAAAAATAAAGGAATAGATGTAAATACAATTACATGCCCTGCTCGTTCGGATATATCAAGATAAGAGGCAATAAGCATCGCTAAACCGATGACAGCACTTAAAAAAACTGGGACAGCGATCAACATTCCTGACAAATTACCTCCACGAGGATAATCATTCCACCAGAATGTAAAACCGAACAGAAATAGGCAGCCCAGGCAACCAATGCTGAGTGCAGCAAAAAAAACACCTAAAAATTCGCTTGTAGAGGGCAACCAGTTTTTTTCACGGTATGCTGCTATAAGCATGCAAAGTCCCAAAAGGATAGTCTGATGGATAATCAGCGGTGCAACAGCAGGAAAAATATAACTGCCATAGCCTGATAAGGTATTGAATAAAGGAATTTGATGGATAGGTAGATGAGGGGTGAAATGTGAGATTTCAGAAAATTTCTGTAAATATTCTACTAGAGCATTTTCGATGCCAGCTGCGATACCAAGACCAGCTTCCTTGGTTTGTAAGAAATAAGCACTGCTAAGATAAAGACCTATTCCACCCATTTCACCACGTCGTAAACTCTGTGATAAATTTGAAGGGAGTAGTAAAATAGCTTCAGCTCTTTGCTCCTTAATCATGTTTTTAGCTTCGAGAAAATTTCCTGTTACCTGTTTTACTTTAACATTTGGGCTTTTTTGTATCTCGGTAATAATTTGATTCGAAAGGTGACTTTGTTCTTCATCGACAATAATCATGGGAATATCTTCAGCTTTTTGCCCTTCATAAGCGATAGGATAAAAGAAGCTGTAAAAAAACACAGATAAGATCATTGTGGTAAGAATAGATGAGTTGCTGGCTATATTTTTAAAAGTCTGAAGATAAAATCTGAAGAAATTTTTCATCATGAGTATCCTCTCGCGATTTTTTTGAGAAGTAATGCCGCAATCACATAATAGAAAATAAAATAAGCAATCAATATAAATAGTGGTGTCATTGATACCCAGATAGGGCTACCGATGACCCATTGTTCAGTTTGTAGTTTTGCATAAGGAGTATAAGGAATAATACTTGACCAAAACCTGGTGAATATTGGAGCATTATTTAAAGGAAGTGTGACGCCTGCAAAACTTAAAGAAGAGCCACCATAAACAGCGATAAATCCAAAGGTTTTGGATAGATTTTTAGTTGCCAATACAACAGTAGAGCTAATAAATGCATAGGCTGAATAAAATAAAAATTGAGCTAATAATATCAATAATAAACTGCCTGCAATGAACCAGCCTCGAATTGCAATTAGCCAAAACATCCAGATCCATGTCCATAGGCAAAAAATGAGGACGTAAACCATATTTTTAGCAAATAAAGCCTGAAATGCATTTTGACTATCTAGCCATTGTCTTGTAGTTTCGAACTTAAATTCCTGTCCAACAGAAAATGCAACACAACAGCATAACAGCAAATGTAAAATGGCTGGAATCATGAAGGGTTCCAGATAAAACTCATAGCTTAGACTGGGATTGAATAAAGGGGATACCTTGACATGGGCAGTAGGGATATCCATATAGGGAATATTATTCTTTAGATAGGAGTTGCCTCCAAAATCTGCAATGGCTTCCAAGGTACTAACCAGCATTGCAGATGAAATACTATTACCTATACTAAAAAAAGACTGATTATAAGCAATGCTAATTTGAGCATCCTGAGATTCAACTAAACGTTGTTCAGCACCATTGGGAATTTGCACATAGCCCCAAATTTTAGTTTGGTTTAACAGCGTTTCGATATGATCTGGGCTATCATTTACTTCGATGACTTTCAGACCTTGATTCAGGCTCAAATAATGACTGATATCATGGCTCAAACGGCTATGATCCTGATCAATAATGGCAATGGGTAAATGTTCTGGTTTACCTTGGTAAAACATGCTGCCAAATAAAATAATCACAAATAGAGGTGCAAGTGTGACAAGAGACAAATCCCATTTATGAGTAAATAAATAATGTAATTCACGCAGCATACAAGACCACATTTATTTAGTCTCTTTTAATTTGAAAATGACACTCATACCTGCTTTCAGATCGGTAATTGGCTGTTCAGGAACCAAATGTAATTTGAAACTACGGATATCATAACCACCTGTTTGGCGTGTAGTTTTAATGGTTGCGAATTCACCTTCTGCATCAATATTTTCAATTTTAAAATTTGCCTGTCTATTGAGTGCTGGAATAAACCCGGACAATGTCTTACTTTGATAAACATTGGCGTACTGATCTTCACGGACATTTAGACTGATCCAGAGATTTTGATCTTGAATGATGCTAATCACTGGTACGCCCATTGCTACAAGCTCTGAAACTTTTCCATAGGTTTTGGAAACTGTGCCTGAAACAGGTGAAAACAATCTGGTTTCTGCTTCCAGTGCATTGGCTTCTGCTACGGCAGCTTTTGCGATTTCTACCTGTGCATCGGCACCTTGCTTTTGCTCGGGAGTGCTGCCTCGTTTAGCACGGGCATACTGTTGATAGGCTGACTCTGTCATACTGCTTGCAGATAGAGCAGCGGCATGCATTTCATCTCTACGTTGTTTGGAAATGACACCTTCTTTATATAAATGAGCACCACGTTGATACGTGATTTGTGCCAGATTTTCTTGAGCCTTTAAACTCTGCCAGTTGGCGTATAAACTCGCAATATTTTCTTGTTGAGAGCCTCTATCTGCAGTGGATTGTAGTGCCAGTGCTGACTGTAGTGACGCCAATGCTTGTTGCTTTTTGGCATCTATTTCAGGGCTATAAAGACGAACTAAAGGTTGATTCTTTCCAATTTTTTGACCCTCATGCACATAGATTTCTTCTATACGACTAGGGACTTTGGTACTGACATAGACTGTTTCTGCTTCAACACGCCCTTGAACTTCTATGCTCTTTGGCTGGTAATTTTTCCAAAGTCCAAAAATAATCAGTCCAAATAATAGTGTGAGGATAATCACTACAATGAGTACAAGAATACTTTTTTTCTTATTGCTTGGATTCATGTTTATTGATTGGGCATTCGTCGATAATAATTCATTTTTCTGGGAATTAATTTCATCTTCGGTTTCTTCATTTTTGATGTGCGTATTTTCAATACTAGAGGAAGCTTTGCCATCTTCGGATTCTGAACGTCGATCTTGAGTCATGTCTTGCTCCATCTTCTAACGAATATAATCAGTATTAGGGTGATGAATATAATTTTTAAATTGGGAAATTGAACCGTGTCCTTGCAATAAGGTTGCCAATGATATGATGTATTTATATGCATTGATCGCCATTTCAGTTTTTAGTCCTGTCAGCGCATTTTGTGCATCAATAACTTGGTTGGCAGTTCCCATATCTTCTTTAAATGAAAGCTCTTGAATACGGAGATTTTCTTCGGCTGCTTGCATGTTTTGGCGAAGTAAAGATTGACTCTGCTGCGCAGAAGTCATTTCGTTATAAGATTTATAAATGATATTCTCGATTTCTTGCTTGGTTCTCGCAGTCATCAGTTCACTTGCGTAGCGTTGAAGTTCTGCTGCCTGAGCATTTTTATTTTTGTTTACTCCATCAAAAATATTGTATTTAGCTACAACGCCAATAATCCAGTCTTGCTTATCATCTAAACTGTATTCACCGAAAGCAAAAAGGTTCGGTTTTTTTGCAGCATTCTGGGCTTTAACATTTTGCTCAGCCAGTTTGGTATTCATTTGCATTTTACGCACGAGATTGGATGTTTCTGGATACGATGCCAGCAATTGATTGAGGGGCTGATCTGTTTGCATATTCACAAACAGGGGAGTGCTGAGTCGGTCAGGCTCTTGTTTGTGAAGAAGATTTTTTAAACTGAATTGGCTTGCTTGTAAGTTGGATTGGGCATTTTGTAAGGCACGTGCTGCATTATTTCGAGCAACTTCGAACTGCATACGTTGCCCTTTACTTATAACACCTTGTTTTTCCATTTTTAAGGCATTGTCATAATGCTTTTGCATGGTATTGTAATTAAAACGACTTGCATAAACGAGTTGTTGCTGTAGCTGAACATTAAAATAGGACTGAATCATTTCATAACGTACAATATCTTGTTGTTGTTTACTATCTAATTGACTTCTTTGGGCTTTTATATTTGCCATTTCTTTGCTACTGGAAATCAACCCGCCTGTATAGAGTGGCATCAGTATGGAAACGGTGGGTTTGACCACATCATCTTCCAGTACAACATTTGCACTATCGGGAAATAATCCAATACCACTATGGATAGTCTGATTTAAACCCTGTTGTAAAGGGTCATAGACTCCTGACGGAATGCTACCTTGAAATCCTGATAATTTATCATTTACGCCTTGTGAAAGTGTTTGCTCCAGATTGTTTTTAAATTTATCCAATGGAACATCTACTTCACTATGGAATTTATACGCTCGAACATTTAAATCTATACGGGGTAATCCTAACCCTTTGACCGCTTCGGACTGCAATTGTGATGCTTGCTGAAGTGCTTCATTCGCCTGAGTGCTATATGCATTTTCAACAATATATAGTTCTGCATCGCTATAACTTAATTCATAGGAAAATGTAGGCGAAACGAAACAGAGTGTCGTTAAAAACAAAGCAAATTGAGCTGAGCGTAATGTAGTTAGTGACAGTCTATTCATATGCAGTCGTTCTTTTAATTTATTCGTCATGTCTGTCTGTAATCCAAACGGAATATTCATGTGAACTTATGTGAATTATATCGATTTTAAATAGAGTCTATATCCTAATTTTCTTTCGATTATTTGGCATTAGTCTAGATTTAATTTTTTCGACATATTTATGTGATTATTTAAATGATTTTACATTGTATTTAATAGGTTTAATAAGGTAAATAATTTGACTCAGCCTACTTTATGTATAGCACTTGTTGTTGGTGAGAGAAGTGAAAATGAAGCTTATGCCATACGTGCATTCTTAGAATGTCTCAGTGTTCGTGTTGTGACTTATTGGATTGGTCGTCCTCGTGATTTTATTGAAGTTTTATCTGGAAAAGCGCTTTATGATGATGTTGATTATCTGATTTTTTGCTTACATGGTCAAAAGGATGGATTTTGTATGCCTCAACTTGGGCAGCAGATCTATGATGAACAAGAACCACGAGTTCAGGCTTTTGGTGCACAACATATTCAATTATATGCAAAACTAAATGACATCAAGGTAATTGCAACAGGGTGTGCACTTGGAAATAATGAAATTGCTGACTCGTTTATAGAGGCAGGTTGTAATATTTATATTGCACCAGAAGATTATATTCTAGGATCAGCTGTATTGATTTTTCTAATGCGCTACTTTTATGAAATCGTCGTGAATCAATGTATTGATGAGGTGGCCTATACAATTGCAAGATCAATTGACCAGGAAACTTTGATATTTAAATGTTATGAAAAATAATTTAAAAAATCTGATTTAAAATCAAAAAGAATTTTATACAGCCAAGATAATAAAAATGAATCTTATTTGGTGTATCCATTGAAAGTTTAACTTGAGAAGCTGCTGCATCTATGACTAATTTATGGTTAAATGCACACATTTATTTCGTTTCACTTACTTTAAGGGAAAAATCATGCGCGCGTACAATTTCTGTGCTGGTCCTGCTGCATTACCTACTGCCGTTTTAGAAAAAGCTCAACAAGAAATGTTGGATTGGCACGGTAAAGGCTTATCCATCATGGAAATGAGCCATCGCAGCAAAGATTATGTTGCAGTTGCTGAAAAGGCCGAAGCAGACTTACGCCAATTATTAAATATTCCAGAAAATTATAAAGTACTGTTTTTACAGGGTGGGGCATCACTTCAGTTTTCAGCAATCCCATTAAATCTTTTGGGTAAAAATAGCAAAGCAGATTATATCCATACTGGAATCTGGTCTGAAAAAGCTTATAAAGAAGCGAGCCGTTATGGTGAAATCAATGTTGTCGAGGCTGGGACAACAATAGATGGAAAACTTGCGATTAGTGATCAAAGCACCTGGAATTTATCTAAAGATCCTGCATATGTCCACTATGCAGAAAATGAAACTATTGGTGGTATCCAATTTGACAAAATTCCAGAAGTAAGCGCACCACTAGTTTCTGATCTTTCTTCTAGCATCTTGTCAGCTCCGATTGATGTTTCAAAGTTTGGCCTGATTTATGCTGGAGCACAAAAAAATATCGGTCCTGCAGGTTTGACATTGGTTATTATCCGTGACGATTTACTGGATCAAGCTAAACCTGAGATTCCAAGTATTTTAAAATATAGTGCCCAGTCTAAAAATGGTTCAATGGTAAATACGCCTGCAACTTATGCATGGTACTTATCAGGTTTGGTATTTGAGTGGTTGCTAGAGCAAGGCGGTGTTGAAGCAATTCATAAGGTAAATCTTGAAAAAGCTAAGCTTCTTTATGGTTATATTGATTCAAGTGATTTCTATAACAATCCGATTGCAATTCAAAATCGTTCAATCATGAATGTACCATTTACATTGGCAAATTCAGATTTAGATAAACAGTTTTTGAAAGAAGCTGAGGAAAATCGTTTGCTTAATCTTGCTGGTCACCGTTCAGTAGGTGGGATGCGTGCAAGTATTTACAATGCTGTACCACTTGCTGGTGTACAAGCGCTTGTAAGTTTTATGGAAGACTTTGCGAAACGTAATGGCTAATTTTGATTGGTGATAAAAAACCCTCATTCATTGAGGGTTTTTTGTTTATTCATTATATAGAGATTGAAAATTAGGCGATCGGGAATATTCCAAATTTGTGGATAATCACAGCAGCAAGGAACATACCAAGAATAAAAAAGCAGATAGCTCCCTTATCCAGTTTTAGGTATGGACGAGTATTGGTATTGATTAGACTAGTCGACTGTTCCGGTATAATTTTCATCACTGAGCCTAGAGTTTTTAAATTATTGTTAAATCGAACTGATTTGAAGCATTTTTAGCATAAATATTATATTAAAG
>NZ_OOGT01000122.1 GCF_900323515.1 Acinetobacter stercoris
ATATTTTACTTAACATTATGTAGCTTCTAATCTGATTTCGAGAAATTTAAAAATAATTTTAAGAATATGGCAGGAGCTCATCATGGTTAGTCTAANTGTAATCAATCAACTTGAAATTGAAAACAATATTCCAGATCGACATGGACAAAATTTTTTTACTCAAGACCCTACTTTTAAAAAACTACTCAATGTTTATTTACCGAAAGATTTATATAGTTACTTATTACCCCATTTTGAAAAATTAGGGGCCGATGTTGGCTCTTATCTGGATGATTTAGCCTCTATTGCAGATAAAAATCCACCAACTCTGCAATATCGTAATCGTCAAGGATTTGACGAACAAAAAATTGCTAAACATCCTGCTTATATTGAATTAGAAAAAAAAGCTTATATTGACCTGAGTCTGGCCAGTATGACTCATAAAAAAGGAGCCTTGGGCTGGCCCGATGTAATGCCACCAATGGCAAAATATGCTCTCACTTATCTATTTGTACAGGCAGAATTTGGACTGTGCTGTCCTGTCAGCATGACTGACTCACTTACTCATACTATGTGTAAATATGCACCACAGGATATCATTGACAAATATTTCCCCAATCTGACTACATCTGATTTTGATGCTTTAACTCAAGGCGCAATGTTTATGACCGAACAGGGTGCTGGTTCAGATGTATCCCGAATTACAACCACAGCTTATAAAAAGAATGGGGAATGGTTTTTAACAGGCGATAAATGGTTTTGTTCAAATCCTGATGCCGGCTTGGCGATGGTTCTGGCACATGTCGATGGCGCCCCTGAGGGAATGAAAGGCTTAGGTTTATTTTTAATGCCTAAAATTCTGGATAATGGTCAGCATAACCATTATAAAATTCTGCGTCTGAAAGATAAATTAGGCACACGATCAATGGCAAGCGGTGAAATTTCACTACAAAATGCAAAAGCCTATTTATTAGGTGATATAGGTCGTGGATTCCAGCAAATGGCAGATATGATCAATTTATCCCGCCTTTCAAATGGTGTTCGTGCAGCAGGACTCATGCGCCGGGCAGTAGATGAAGCACTGTATATTTCTAAAAACCGCAAAGCATTTGGCAAAGCATTGGAGGATTTACCACTTCAACGTAAACAACTTTCAAAAATGCTTTTAGCAAGTGAACAAGCCCGAACTATGGTCTTGCACACTGCACTATTATTACATAAATCAAAACAGGAGGATGAGCAGGCGGGCAAATGTGTACGAATTTTGACCCCACTCATCAAATTCCGTGCTTGTCGTGATGCCCGAAAAGTTGCAGGTGATGCAATGGAAGTCCGTGGCGGATGTGGTTATATCGAAGAGTGGTCTGACCCCCGTATTTTACGTGATGCACATTTAGGTTCGATTTGGGAAGGTACGAGTAATATCGTGGCACTTGATGTTATTCGTTCAATAGAACGTGCAGATGCCCTGTCCTACCTTAAACCGTATTTAATCAACCTGCTCAACAATGAAAATATCCCTTTTCAGGTACGTGAATTATTAATACAAAAATTACATGATGTTGAAGAGCTTATCCAGAACATTATCACCGATAAAAATGAATCAGATACACGTAAAGCAGCATCTGCTTTGTATCATATTACTACAGCCATTATGATGGCCTGGGAAGCAGTACAGACTGAGAACAATTGGCAACGTTTGGCACTTGCACAGCTAATTGTGAAATTTAAATTAAGTCCTATAAATCCTCTGTCACGTGATTATGACTCATCCTTAAATGATCTATTTGAACGACTAATTCAACAAAAAGAAATTAGTCAGAATCAAGCAATGTCTATCGTGATTTAAAGGAGATTCAAGGATGAATACAGGTGCATTACAAGGAATTAAAGTCATTGATCTGAGTCGTGTTCTAGGTGGTCCATTTTCCGCTCAGGTGCTTGCAGATCATGGCGCTGAGGTAATTAAAGTTGAGCCTCCTCAAAAAGATGAAACCCGCTTTTGGGGACCTCCTTTTAAAAATGACAGTGCAGCTTATTTTTCTGGACTAAACCGAAACAAACAAGGCATTTCAGTCGATCTAACACAAGCTGAAGGTCAACAGATTCTACTTAAATTACTTTCAGATGCGGATATTTTGATTGAGAATTTCAAAATTGGAACTCTAGAAAAATGGGGGCTGGGATTTGACGATTTTTTATCGAAAAAATTTCCTAAGCTTATCCATTGTCGTGTGAGTGGATTTGGTACAGATGGTCCTTTGGGTGCTCTACCTGGCTATGACTCGGTAATTCAGGCTATTTCAGGAATCATGAGTGTCAATGGAGAACCAGGAGGTGAACCGCTTCGTGTCGGTTTACCTGTTGTGGATATGGTTACAGGACTCAATGCCGTCATTGGAATCTTACTTGCACTACAAGCACGGCATGCTACAGGTAAAGGGCAATTTGTTGAAGCAGCCTTATTTGATACAGGTGTATCTTTACTTCACCCACATATTCCAAACTTTTTATGGTCGGGAAAAGTTCCTCAACGTACAGGCAATGCACACCCCAACATTAGTCCATACGATGCCTACAAGACAAAAACCAGTCCAGTTTATATTGCAGCAGGCAATAACAACCAGTTTGAAAAGCTATGCAATAAATTGAATTTAAAAAGTTTAGTCATCGACCCACGTTTTGATACAAATGCAAATCGTTGCCATAACCGAACCGAGTTGAAGCAAATTCTAGAAAAAAAACTGTCCGAATTCGATGGCGAACTTTTAGCTTCAGAATTAATTCATCTCGGTGTTCCTTGTGGCCCAATTTTAAATGTTGATCAAATTATTCAGCATCCACATACCCAACATCGTGAAATGATAGTTACGATCGGGAATGAATATCAGGGTATTGGCTCGCCAATTAAATTGAGCAAAACACCTCCAAGTTACCGAATAGTGCCGCCAGCTTTTGCTCAAGATACACTACATGTTTTAAAAAATAATGGATTTAGCCTTGCACAAATCGAACTCCTTATCGAAAAAGGCATCATTCATCAACATGAAAACAGTGTGATAGTGACAACCGAATAATGTTTTAAATTTCAAAACCATGAAATTGTCTATTTAGCTAAAAATGAATCAAAGAAATGAAAAGCAGGCGACAAAATGTCTGATTAAAATACGTTTAAAGATAATTTGATTATCTGTATTAACAAGGACTGTTTTCTGCTCTGATATAAGGACATACACAATGGAAAATGTGAATATTGCAGAACAAACCAAAGCTGCGAAAAAAGCGGGTGTTGCTTCTTTCGTTGGAACAACAATTGAATGGTATGACTTTTATGCATATAGCACGGCAGCTGCCCTAGTCTTTGGAAAAATCTTTTTTCCATCCATAGATTCTGCGACAGGTACTCTTGCTGCCTTTGCAACTTTCTGGATTGGTTTTTTAGCACGTCCTTTGGGTGGAATTATCTTTGGACATCTGGGGGACAGAATCGGGCGTAAAAAAACCCTGATTGTAACCCTCATGTTGATGGGTGTCTGTACAACAGCAATTGGCCTGTTACCAACATATAACTCCATAGGCATTACAGCACCTATACTCTTGGTTTTACTTAGATTAATCCAAGGTATTGCCATGGGTGGCGAATGGGGAGGAGCTGTTGTACTCTCCGCTGAACATGCACCAAAAGGAAAAGAATTACTTTATTCCGCATTTGCACAACAGGGTTCACCTGTTGGCAATCTACTCGCTACATTTGTCTTTTTCATGTTTTCATTTCTGCCAGATGAACAATTCCTGTCATGGGGATGGCGTATTCCATTTCTATTCTCAGCACTTTTAGTCCTAACAGGATTATGGATTCGCTTAGGTGTTGAAGAATCACCTGTAATGCAACAACTTAAAGAAAATAAAACCTTAGTTAAAGTCCCTCTAACAGAAGTGCTCAAGAAATATAAAATGATGGTATTTCTGGGCATGTGTGCTTGTATTATCGGACTTTCGGCGACTTATTTTAAAACAACATTTGCACTCTCATGGGCAGTTAATGACATCGGCTTTAGTCGCTCTGATTTTTTGGGAATTGTCACAATTGCACTTATTACTCAAGTTATATTTCAACCTTTTGGTGCAATCATTGCCTCTAAAATTAACTTGAAAAAAGCGATTATTTTTATCCTATTACCTGAGATCATTTTACTACCCTTTGCCTTTTTGATGATTGCAACCAAATCATATTTACTCGCCGCAATAGGCATGGCTGTAGCGACTATTCCCCATTCCATGTATTACTCATTTTTAGGTGGGATACTGGTCAAGGCTTTTCCAGCCAATGTCAGATATACAGGGATTTCTTTAAGTTATCAGCTATGCGGAATGATTTTTGCCGGCTCTACCCCGATTATTGCCCAGACCTTGTTAAACCAGACAGGCTCTATTATTTCCGTAATTATTCTCGCTGTTATCCACGTGATTATCAGCATGGTCGCTGCAGTATATCTAATTTCGAAATATGAAGCAGCGACTCGTACCTTTGCAGCAACAAAACCGATGATTGATCATGTATAGGTATCAAAAATGAATAAAGAAAGAGTTTTAATCACAGGAGGTGGTTCAGGTATTGGCGCTGCTATCGCTGCATCATGTCATGAAAAAGGTTTTGAAACGATTATCCTCGATCAGCAAAATGCCGATATTCTGGTTGATTTATCTGATGAGAATGCAACTCAAACTGCGTTAGATAAAGTCTTATCTCAGGGTGCAATTACCCGATTAGTCAATAATGTTGGTATGGTTTGCCCTGCTCCTATTACAGAGCAAACTTTAGAACAATTTGACCGAGTCATGGCACTCAATACCCGTTGCGCTCTGCAATGTATACAAGCAGTGATTCCATGTATGAAGTCTGTTGGATTTGGGCGCATCATAAACATTTCTTCACGTGCTGCCTTAGGCAAGTCATTTCGCATAGCTTATGCCTCAAGTAAAGCTGCGTTGGTGGGTATGACCCGAGTCGCTGCACTCGAACTTGGCGAATTTGGTATAACCGTCAATGCTATTGGACCTGGTCCGATTGAGACTGAATTATTTAAACAGGCAAATCCTGTTGACTTACCAATGACTCAACAAATCTTAAATAGCATACCAGTCAAAAAGTTTGGTCAGCCTAATGATATTGCTCATGCATGTGATTTCTTTCTGGATGAAAAATCAAGCTTTGTTACTGGGCAAATTTTATATGTATGTGGTGGGATGACCATTGGTGTAAACGGCATTTAAGCCAATTTATATGTAATATTAAGTAGCCATCCTGTTTATAGATAGAAAAATATGATGGCTTTCAAACCAGCAAGCTAAAATTAAAAATAAATATTTTTCAAATAATTATTTTTAAAACTGCAATTTCAACATAATGTGAAAAATATTGAAATTTTACCATTTGTCTGAAATGTAGGTTTAAGTCAATTTGGCGAATGTTTTGGCAATATACAAATGTGCAGTATCTGTCACTATAAGATAGTTTTGTATACTTGCAATAGGTGAGCCTTATGACAATCGCTCAAGTGACGTCAGAAAAAACATATCTAAATCGTCCTAAAGCTATTGGTATAACAGTCCGTAAACCAAGCTTTAACCCCAAAGCGATCCGCAGACATTTTTTTGCGAATTCGCCTGTAATGTCACATTTACTTACAGCCTTATCTTCCACTTTCCCAATTGGTGAACAATTTTTCGTGCATAGCGTGCGAAATGTGCGTGATCAAGTAAAAAATGAAAAACTGCAAGCCCAGATTGCAGCATTTATTGGTCAGGAAGCAATGCATTCCAAAGCGCATGCCGAATTTAATGATGCTTGGCGTCGTGATGATTATCAACTTGATAGTTTTCAGGCATGGTTAGCACGTCAAGATAAATTTATACGTTCGACACATCCTAAATTACAACTTGCAGTGACTTGTGCTTTTGAACATTTTACTGCATTGCTGGGAGGATATATTTTACGTCATCCCGAAGTACTCAGTACATTGGATGATGATGCGATTAAACTGTGGGTTTGGCATGCTATCGAAGAAATTGAACACCGTGCTGTAGCATTCAATGTTTATCAGGAAGTCTTTGCAGATGATAAAGTGCGTCGTCGTGTGATGCGAAATGTTACTACTGGCTTCGCAAGTTTGACATTCTATTCAGCAAGCCGATTATTTATGCAAGACTGGCGTAAAAGCCTGCCTAAAGTTTCAGGAAATATATATGGATTTTATCTGATTGCCAAAATGCTGGTTTCTCTTCTTCCAGAATATTTATCTTATTACAAAGCAGACTTCCATCCTTCTGAAATTGATTACTCAAAACTGGTCGGTTACTGGAAAGAACGTTTAGCAGATGAATACGGCATGGAAAGCTTCCAAGACGAAGTTCATCCTCCTTTATATAGTTGATCCTTTTAATCAAAAAGCCCCTGCTATTTATCACGGGGGCTTTTGAAAGTATGTTGCCCGACACGATACCGCTCACGGACGAGCAATTCAAAACCTTTCTTGAAAAAGCCGTGGCGAATGACCATGACCGCCATATGCTTGCCAGCATCACGGAGCAGAACGCCACTACAGCCACGCCAGAGGGCGGCGCAGGGTGCGAGCGGGACGAGGAAGCAGCGCAAGGGCACATTTATATATCACACTCCGTTGGCAAGTGGTATCGTGTGGCGGTTTGCACCTATCGGTGCAAACTAAAGAGCAGGGGAATAAATCCCCCGCTGCCCCCTTGTATAACGTATACGCTCAAATTTCACGCTGGTTTTATGATACCCGCTTCAAACAATGTTTCAAAGGTATTCACAGCCCCGCCATGCTCGACAATCTTTCCATCAACAAACCTATCAATATCAACCCCGGTCATGCGCAACTTTCTCCCTGTCGGTTTCATGCCTAACCATTCGCCAAGATGAGTACCCACCATAACAAATTCTGAAATTACGGTATCACCATCAACAAATTGACGAATTACTTTCATTGTCAAGTCGGGATAGGTTTTCCGCACATCAATCAAATGTTGTTTCATGCCCTCAATACCTATTGGGACAATATTTTCACCAACACGGACAACACAGTTATCCGAAACGTATTCAGGCACTTCATCGATCAAATTATTGGAAGTGATATGTTCATAAAAATATTTTGCTATTTCTTGATTATTCACAACAATCCACCCTGTGCCCTTGCCTTAATTGTAGTAAGCACAGGGCGTTTTTTCAATCTCAATCGAAAGGAGCGCGACGTGTGGGCTGAAATCTGTAATCGTGCAGGAGTAACATGGTCACACCGAGCGCATAGACCACCGCAGCTATGAGCGACAGGGCATCGACCAAATTCCCACCGTCTATTTAGGCGCGGTGGCTTCACAGATGGAGAAGCGCAGCATCCGCACCGAGCCACCCACCCTCGCCGACGTGATTGAGGGCATCCTCACGCGCCAGCAGCAAGCGGGGAAAGCGACCATCCACAATCTGGAAACGGCAGCGCAATGCTTGAACTTCCTCACCGAAAACGGCATAAAAGATATGGCGGGACTTGATGGAAAATTCAAACCTATGATTGGTGAGCAGAAAGACATACGGGAAGACCTTAAACCCATTGAGTGGCGCTTACCCACGCTCAATAATCATTCTTCTATCTGCAACAATTGCCCATTTAAAATCATGATTTAACTCAAATGAATATAGTTAACTACTCCAAATAGACATAACCAGAATATTACTTATGCAAAAATTATCAACTTGCTCAAAGATGTTATCAAAAGTTTAATTTTCAGATCCAGCAAGAAATTATTCCTTACTCTACCTGTTTATATGCCAAAGGCGATATCATGCAACATGACTTAGACGGCTGATAGTCCAGATTAAAAAATGCCTAAATATTTGATCAGTGCCTGCCTTGCAGGAGAAAATGTTCGATATGATGCTCGAAATTGCTTACATGAAAAATTGAAAGCACTTGTTGAAAATGATCAGGCAATCATCGCCTGCCCTGAAATGCTTGGTGGCTTAGCTACTCCTCGTCCTGCTGCCGAGATTGTAGGAGGATCAGCATTAGACGTTTTCGATGGACAGGCTAAAATTCTGGATTCTTCCGGAACAAATGTAACTGAGGCTTTTTTAATAGGTGCATATAAAACTCTGGAAATTGCACAGAAAAACCAGATTACCCATGTCATCTTAAAAGAGAATAGCCCATCCTGTGGTCGCCATTTCATCTATGACGGGACATTTCAAGGACATAAAAAACAAGGAATGGGTTTAACTGCCATGTTACTCACACAACATGGCTTTACAGTCATGTCCGAGAATGAGTTTTTACAACACATCTTATAAATAAAACCATAGCTCAGACTCATGATCCTTTGATATCTTCTCTACTCTTGTTCTATCTTATCGGCTTTTGCAGCCCAATATGTTGCCAAAGCTGGTCCAGAAATATTATGCCAAAGGCTAAATATCGCACTAGGTACAGCAGTAACTGGAGATGCTGCGAAATGAATTGCAGCAAGTGTTACACCCAATCCTGAATTCTGCATTCCAACTTCAATTGCAACGGCTTTACTATCAAAATAAGATAAATTGAAGAAACGACTTGCCCAAAAGCCGAGTAAAAATCCTAAACCATTATGCAAAATCACCACGCCTAAAATCAGCAAGCCTGACTGCATGATCGAAGCTTTACTGGCAGCAATAATTGCAGCCACAATAACCACAATACCAATCACCGACATAAGGGGCATGATCTGAATATATTGTTCAGTTTTTTCTTTAAAGAATGTACGTAAAAATACACCTAAAATAATCGGAAAAATCACAACCTTTAGAATATCAATAAACATTGAACCTGCATCAATTGGAATCCATTGACTTGCCAGAACATAAAAAATCGCAGGAGTCAAAACAGGTGCTAAAAATGTTGAAACTGACGTACAGGCAACGGACAAGGCTGTATTCCCCTTTGCCATATAAGTAATCACATTAGATGCTGTTCCACCAGGACAACATCCGACTAAAATCACACCAACCGCAATTTCTGCTGGTAGATAAAAAATTTTACACAGAAAATAGGCAACACTCGGCATTACTACAAAATGTGCAACAACTCCAATCACAACAGCCTTAGGATGAGCAAGAACACTCTTAAAATCATCCACAGTCATGGTCATTCCCATGCCAAGCATAATAATACCAAGTACCCACGGGATATATGCTTTCATCCATATAAAAGCATCAGGTATAAATAATGCTATGACCGCAAACAATATGACCCAAAGAGCAAAAGTTTTTTGGACAAATTGACTAAAGCGCAAGAATGCCGTCATGCTTCACACCTTATAAAATTTTTAAAATCTTTATATTTAAAGTCAATGTATTAAACATCCACATAGATAACTCTAAACAAAGCCATTTATGCCGATGCCAGTAAAAAAACTTCACGACTATAAATACGTTTTACTCCATTTGCCAACATTTCCTGCCACGCATGCTGTAAAGATCCATGTAAATCAATCCCTTTTACTGCATCAGAAATGACAAAAGTTTCAAAACCAAGTTTTGCGGCATCAATAGCTGTCCATGCCACACAAAAATCTGTAGCAATACCAACGATATAAACCTGAGTGATTCCCCGTTCTTTTAAATAACCTGCCAGACCTGTTGATGTTTTATGATCTGCCTCCATAAATGCAGAATAGCTATCAATATGCTGGTGACAACCTTTACGGATAATTAATTGAGCCTTGGGAACATTCAAATCAGGGTGTAATTCTGCATCTCGGGTTCCTTGTACACAGTGTTTTGGCCAAAGCACCTGAGTCCCATAATCAAGCTGGATCGTATCAAAAGCCTTTTTATTTTTATGATTTTCAGCAAAAGAAATATGGTTTTCAGGATGCCAATCCTGAGT
Organism: Acinetobacter stercoris; assembly: GCF_900323515.1. GTDB lineage: Bacteria > Pseudomonadota > Gammaproteobacteria > Pseudomonadales > Moraxellaceae > Acinetobacter > Acinetobacter stercoris. The sequence continues at coordinate 9,918 of NZ_OOGT01000122.1, forward strand.
AAGAACAACATGTTGAAAAGCGTCCGAAAGTTGATTGATCAATGGAATGATTTCATCTGCATGCGCAACAGCCAGATTTCCCCCAGGTGTAAAACCATTTTGTACATCCACAATAATCAAAGCACTTTGTTTCGCCTGGAACATTTCCCTTCTCCATAGTCTTTTAACTTTTTATCAGCACTATCTTAAACAGGAAAGGATTAAACGAGCAAATTTCTAGTCAGACACTGTATAAAATTATTTTTAGAACACAAAAAAATGCCTAACAGCTAGGCATTCTTAATCCAAACTTTTCTGGTTTATTATGCTGTTTCTAAACGGCGGGTTAATAAAATCATAATGATCGCCGAGATTACAATACATGGAATTGCAGCTGAAATTACACCAGTCGCTCCACTTCCTACAGCCAGTAGCTGTCCAGCAATTGCAGGTCCCATCATAGCTCCAATACGACCTACCGCAGAAGCTGCACCAACCCCTTGCCCACGTAAATGTGTAGGGTAAACAAAACTTCCGAAAGCATATAAGACACCTTGTCCACCGATGGTAAATGTTCCCATAATTGCTGCTGCAACAAACATGAAATTAAGTGTTGTTGCGCTATTCAAGCTGAATAAACCAATCAGAATACCAAGATACATTAAAACGATCACATAGGCTTTCTTCCAACGGTCAATCAGCATACCCAAAACTACGGTACCAATTGTTGCACCTATCTGGAAAAATACCATTGCCATGCTACCATCTTTTCGGCTAAAACCTAGCTCCATAAACAGGGATGGCAACCAGCTCAACATGATGTAAACCACCATCAAAGTAAAAAAATAGCTTACCCACAACAAAAGAGTTCGTGATGCGAACTCACGGCTAAACAAGTCTTTAAATGATAAAGGCTTTTGATCCGAGCTTTTTACAGCTTGTTGTGCTTTTAAAAATTCACGTGATTCTGGTAAAAATTTAAACATCAGAGGTACAACGATAAGTGGAACTAATCCTCCAACATAGAAGATAGTTTTCCAGTTTCCACTCACATCATATGCTGCCAGCAGAGACACTAAAATTGCACCTATAGGCATACCACAATACATTAACCCAACGGCACGACCTCTATTTGCTGGTGAAGTTGACTCAGAAGCAAGTGCGATGAGGTTTGGCATTGCTGCTCCCAGTCCGGCACCAGCTAAAAAGCGAACTAAAAGCAGTGTATAAAAACTATTTACCCAGACCGTACAAAGGGTAAAAATAGCAAAAACACTTACAGACCAGATCAAAACTTTTTTACGACCAATACGGTCAGCATAACGACCACCAACAAGAGCTCCAGGCAGTAAACCTAAAATTCCTGCACTAAAAAAAAGCCCTAATTCGGATGCGCTTAATCCAAAATATGTTTTTATTCCCGAAGCTGCAACACCTGCTGCCTGAATATCAATACCTTCAATAACGGCAATAAGAAAGCAAATCAGCACAGTTATTGTTGAATGTTTTTTATCTGTTTGTGTGAAAGAACGATCCATTTCTGCAAATCCCTGTTAAATAGATGCTGTCGTTGAATTGAACATCATCTAGTACTCAGGCGGCTGAAATAACTATCAATAAGTTTTAGAAAAATGAAGATCTTAAAAGAACAGTATGCTCAAAAATTAATAATTTTTTTTATCAAGATAGGCTTAAAATCAATAAATCACATAAAATTCCGATTGAAACACTCAACTTTTTTTCATATTTGGCTATTTTTTCTCATCCTGTAAGAAACTCCATTTAATCTTGATATATAAAAAAACAATTAAAAAACATGATTTTTATTTCATTTTTTTCTGTTTTAGACTGTATCTATAAT
>NZ_OOGT01000449.1 GCF_900323515.1 Acinetobacter stercoris
ATAAAATTCAGTCTCATGATAGTTATCTAAATATTTTACTTACCAATCAAATCGACTTTATCATCTCGAACACTCCTAAACAGGATATGTTTATTGAAGAGCTTAATCAAAATATCATAAAATCTATAAGTGAAAATAAGCCATCCATACAATATGTATCGCAAGCAATGGGAATTTCTGTTCGTGTTCTTCAAAATAAGTTGAAGTTGTTAGATACATCATTTGTTGATGAGTTAAGTATGATTCGCAAAAATTTAGCATATAAATATCTACAAAATACTAACTTAAGTATCAGCGAAATTGCCGTTTTACTTGCCTATAAAGAGCAACCTTCATTCAATCGATCTTTTAAACAATGGACTGGTGTCACACCATTAGAGTGGAGAGGCTTTGTTGCATAAAAGGAATTCATCCCCATACAGTTTAGATGAATACAGAATCAAAAAGCCGCTACAAAACAACCAACTGGGCTGAGTACAATCAGGCTTTACGCCAACGGGGTGCTTTCACTATTTGGTTTGATCCCCAAATGCAATGGTATGCAATGCCTACAGGCAAAAAAGGATGTCAACCGACCTACTCTGATACTGCCATTCAGTTTGCCCTGACAATACGCAACCTGTTCCAACTGGCTTTACGTCAAACACAGGGTTTTATTCAAAGCCTCTTTCAACTCGCTCACCT
>NZ_OOGT01000121.1 GCF_900323515.1 Acinetobacter stercoris
AATATGTATTTTTTATTTATTTAATAACATCAATATCTTACTTTTTGACATCACAATTATAATACGACTTTGATCTNTATATTTTTTAAAAAAATACTGAAGATTAACTCAGGATATTGGATTAATTTTTTTTCTCAAACTAAGCTGTATTCATCGTAACGAAGTGCACGAAATCTGAACAAATAAATACCGAGTAGATTTTAGTCCTTCGATTGATGAAATCCTAATATTATTACAGGAAAATATCATGACTACATACCAAACAGCGATTGATGCAATCCGCGAATTAAAAGCTAAATTCGGCAACACATGGGCAGACATCAGTCCTGAAGATGCTGCACGTATGCAAATGCAAAACCGTTTCAAAACTGGTTTAGATATTGCGAAATACACAGCTGCGATTATGCGTCGTGATATGGCTGAATACGATGCTGATTCTAGCAAATATACTCAATCTTTGGGTTGCTGGCACGGTTTCATCGCACAACAAAAAATGATTGCGAACAAAAAATATTTCGGTACTACTAGTAAACGTTATATCTATCTTTCTGGTTGGATGGTTGCAGCTCTTCGTTCTGAGTTTGGTCCACTTCCTGACCAATCTATGCATGAAAAAACTTCAGTTCCAGCTTTGATTGAAGAAATCTATACATTCTTACGTCAAGCTGATGCTAAAGAACTAAATGATTTATTCCGTGCACTTAAAAAAGCAAACGATGCTGGTGATACTGCAAAAGCAGCTGAAATTACTGCTAAAATTGATAACTTCGAAACTCATGTTGTGCCAATCATTGCTGACATCGATGCTGGTTTTGGTAACGAAGAAGCAACTTACTTGCTTGCTAAGAAAATGATCGAAGCTGGTGCTTGCGCGCTTCAAATTGAAAACCAAGTATCTGATGCTAAACAATGTGGTCACCAAGCTGGTAAAGTAACAGTTCCTCATGAAGACTTCATAGCTAAAATCCATGCATTACGTTATGCATTCTTAGAAATGGGTCTTGATGATGGTATCATCGTTGCTCGTACCGACTCTGAAGGTGCAGACTTGACTCAAAAAATCCCGGTGGTTAAAGAGCCAGGTGACATTGCTTCTCAATATATTAGCTATTTAGATACAACTGAAATCGACATTGCTGATGCACAAGAAGACGAAATCTTAATCAAGCGTGATGGTAAATTACACCGTCCAAAACGTTTAGCTTCTGGTTTATATCAGTTCCGTGAAGGCACTCAAATTGACCGTGTTGTACTAGACTGTATCACAAGTCTTCAAAATGGTGCTGACTTACTTTGGATCGAAACTGCAACTCCAAACGTTGAAGAAATCGCTCACATGGTTAACCGTGTTAAAGAAGTTGTTCCAAATGCGAAACTTGTTTATAACAACTCACCATCATTCAACTGGACATTAAACTTCCGTCAACAAGCTTATGATCGTTGGGTTGCTGAAGGTAAAGATGTTTCTGCTTATGACCGTGCTAAATTGATGAGCGCTGAGTACGATAATACTGAATTGGCTGCTGATGCAGATGAGAAAGTACGTACATTCCAGGCGGATGCTTCTCGTGAAGCGGGTGTATTCCATCATTTGATCACTCTTCCGACTTACCATACAGCTGCTCTTTCTACTCACGAGCTTGCTCAAGGTTACTTCGGCGACCAAGGCATGCTGGCTTATGTTGCTGGAGTACAACGTAAAGAGATTCGTGGTACGATTGCATGTGTTAAACACCAGGCTATGGCTGGTTCTGACATCGGTGATGATCACAAAGAAATCTTCTCTGGTGACAATGCATTGAAAGCTCATGATGATGCTAAAAACACAATGAACCAGTTCGCTGCTCACTAAGTTGTGAATTGATTCAAAAACCCTGCGAAAGCAGGGTTTTTTTGTGATGAAATAAATGATCTAAATCTCAGAGTTATACTGAATATCCATATCGATTGATGAGATGTTTTGTGGATTTGATCAAACAAAGAATCGTGAGACTCAACTGGTTTATTTAATAATTTTATTAAAATTTAATTTCTTATGTTGGTTTTTGTGGTTATATCAAGTGAGTCTAGTCACCTTGGAAATAATCGTTTGCATTTACGTTTGAATTTTTCGAATTTAAAAAATGTATAATACTTTGATTAAATATCTTGTTTCTCTTTCTAATAAGTTCTAAGTGGTGGCAAATAAAAGAGGATCATTATTATGATCCTCAAGTTGACTACTGTTTTATGGCTTTGGTTTTAGACCTTGAGTTAGACCATTAATATCACCACCATTAATTCCGAGTTCATTCATTAAGCTATCAATCAGAGGCGCTTGTGAGCGATAGCGTAGGGCACTATTCACAACTTGATCAGATAATGCAGTTTGTCCTTGTTGTTCACCACTTTCAGATGTTGTAATTGAGCTACTTACACCATTTAACCCATTGACTTGTAAAATTTTGATGTCATCAATATTTTCCATCGGTTTTACACTTTCACGAATGATTTCAGGCAAGTATTTTATTAATGCCAGACGTACCTGCATTTCGACTTGTTCTGGAGAGAGGACATTGTTTGCTTCATTAACGGCACGTGTTCCTTCAGCATCAACCTGATATTGTTTTTCCTGTGCTTCTGTGAGAAGTTTTTTCGCATCTGCTTCACCCTTAGCTTGTAAGCGAAGTTTTTCAGCTTCCGCCTCAGCACTAATACGTACAGCTTCAGCCTCATCGACTGCCGCTTTTTTACCTGCTTCTGCTGCGACCGTAATCGCGATTGCATCTTTTTCGGCAGCCTGTTTTGCTGCAACTAACTCAACAGCCTTTTCACGTTCTGCACGTTGTGTTTCACGTACAGTTAAAACTTCTTCCTCTGCTTTTACCGCTGCCGCACGTGCCTGGTCTGCCTGTGCTTTTGCTTCTGATTCGGCACGTGATTTTTCCGCAATGGCAATAGCACGATCTTGTTCAGCAAGTTCAATCGTTTTTTTCTGCTCAACTTGAGCTTTCTGGATCAACTGTGCCTTTTGAATGTTTTCATTTTCAACATCACGAGCCGATGCAATACGCTTAAGTTCTACTTCTCGTTCGGCAGCAATACGAGCTTCTTCAGCTTCACGTTTTTTTGCGGCTTCCTGCGATGCAATTTCAGCAAGTTGTTCAGCGCGACGAATCGCAATTTCACGTTCTTGCTGTAACTTGGCATATTCTTCTTCACGTAAAATTTGCAAACGTGCCTGTTCGGTTTCCAGGTTTTTTGCTTTAATGGCTAGATCATTATCTTGTTCAATGTCATTCCGTTTTTTGCGACGATCTTCAATAGTCTCGGTTAGCTTGGTCAGACCTTCAGCATCAAATGCATTTTGAGGGTTGAAATATTCAAAACTGGTTTGATCCAGACCCGTTAAAGAAACGGTTTCTAATTCTAAACCATTCTTATATAAATCTTCAGAAACAACTTGTTGAACTTTCTGAACAAAATCAACACGCTTCTCATGTAATTCTTCCATTGCCATCTCTGCTGCAACGGCACGTAACGAATCGACAAACTTACCTTCAACCAGATCTTTTAACTCTTGAGGAGACATCGTCTTTTTACCCAGAGTTTGAGCAGCTGTTGCAATTGACTCTGCTAATGGTTTCACACGTACATAGAATTCAGCCATAACATCAACACGCATACGGTCTCGTGTAATCAATGCCTGATCTGCGGCACGTTTTACTTCCAGACGTAAAGTATTCATGTTAACAGGGATGACTTCATGTAAAACTGGTAAAACAATTGCTCCACCATTTAATATGACTTTTTCGCCACCAAAGCCAGTACGAACAAATGATACTTCTTTACTTGAACGTTTATAAAGACGGGCAATAATAATTCCAATAATGATGAGTGCAAGTAAGATAACACCTGCAATAATGAGTATTTGGTATAAAGAAGAACTTATCATTTAAATTTTCTCGTTACTTTGATTATAAAATTTAGACTTCAATTGCTTGAAATCCAAGAGTTGTTTTTTGGGTTAGCAAGACTTCTTGGCCTTGTTTAAAAATGATGTCAAGCTCTGGTTCAACCAGAATGTAGTGAATTTGTCCAAACTGATCTTGAACTTTGGCTTCTGCTGGAGAGTTTGGTTTTGCCTCACCTAGAATAATAATTGCTTTACGTCCAATAAGATCTTGAGCGTGAATTGCTGTGGTTTCATCTTTAGGAATAATTTTTGAAATAATTGCAGATGAAAAACGAACCAATGGCATGCATAAAACGAGACAACCAGGTGCAATAATCCAGATCGGTAAGAAGCCTGTCGTGAGTTTTGCAATAAGCATTTGGCTTATTAGACCAAATAAGCCGTAAACGGTCAGAAATATAATCAACCAGACTAAAATAGGAATTCGTCCGATATAAAGCCAATCCAGGAGTCTAATTACAAGACCATGATCTGGATTGACTTCAAAATCTGGATGAGCATGATCTGGTACAAACTGCTCCAGGATTCCTTGAGAAGACGAACCAGCAATTAATAACAAACATTCAACTATGCCTAGTAAAAAAACTAAACAGATACTAATACTGAATATAAGATTAGAAGGATGAGTTATAAGTTCCCACATTATTATTTAAGCTCAATATAATTGTTTTGTAAAAGTTAAATCTATTTTGATTAAATCAATTTATAGGACATAGTTCAATCAAAAAAAACAAATATGTTATAAATGAATTATTAATTAGAAAATTTAAATAAAAAAATACGCAATGATTGGGGTTGTCATTGCGTAGTACAACGAATCTGCTCTCACAGATCCGGTTAAATGGTGACAATAAGTTATAACCAACTTATTTGCTCTGGATTAATAATAGGACATTAAGAAAATTATGACTAGGTTTTAATGTGAATATTTTGTTATTTAATGTAATTTTTGTGATGAATTTATCTGAAAAATAAAACCCCAATTCTATGGGGCTTTATTTTGAAATTAGAGATTATTTTCTTTTAAAAATGAAAAACGCCTAATCCATTTTTAACTTCATCTAAAGTATTCTGAGTGATTACACGACATTTGTCAGTGCCTTCTTTCAAAATATCCATAATATAATCAGGATCCTTAGCAAGCTCCTGACGACGTTCGCGGATAGGACCAATCATCTCTTTTAATACACCTTCGAGGCGTTTTTTCACTGTACCATCACCAAGGCCACCACGACGATAATGTGCTTTAAGTTCTTCAACTTCTTCTTTATTTGGGTCGAAAGCATCTAAATAAGTGAAGACAACATTACCTTCAACCTGACCTGGGTCTTCAATACGTAAATGGTTTGGATCGGTATACATTGCATTAACAGCTTTTTTAATGTCTTTGTCTGAGGCATCAAGCACAATGGTGTTACCAAGCGATTTCGACATTTTTGCCTTACCATCAAAACCAGGTAAGCGCCCCATATTAGAAAGTAGTGCCTTGCATTCGGGTAAGATTTCATGACCAATTTGACGATTAAGACGACGAACAATCTCATTTGTCTGTTCGATCATTGGGATCTGATCTTCACCAACTGGTACAACTGTTGCTTTAAATGCTGTAATATCAGCAGCTTGTGCTACAGGATAGCATAGGAAACCTGCTGGAATATCGCGTTCAAAACCGCGCATTTGAATTTCAGATTTAATCGTTGGATTGCGTTCCAGACGAGAAACAGTAACAAAGTTAAGGTATAACATTGTTAGTTCATTTAAGGCAGGTAAACAAGATTGTACACAAATTGTTGTTTTACTCGGGTCAATACCAACAGCTAAATAGTCGGTTGCAACCTCTATGATATTGCGGCGGACTTTTTCAAAATTATCGGCATTATCGGTTAAAGCCTGGGCATCAGCTAAAAGCAAATGCTGATGATGTGTGTCTTGTAAACCTACACGAGAACGCAAAGATCCGACAAAATGACCTAAATGAAGTTGTCCTGTAGGACGGTCGCCTGTCAAAATCACAGGACGATTGTCTTGATTACTCATTATCTATATCCAAAGTCGCTAGAGACGACATGTGTTGTTTCTACGAATGTCACACATTGTACGGCATAATTTTTTTTAATGTCAGCGAAAAAAACAACGAAATTGAATAAAATAAAAAACGAATTAGCAATTAATCAGTATATAAACCACATTTAATTTTATTTAGAATACGTAAATAGAATAAATAAGGAAAAAAAAATGGCGAGTAGTTTACTTCTTTTACTGGATGACATTGCGACAGTACTTGATGATGTATCAGTTATGAGCAAAGTTGCTGCTAAAAAAACCGCTGGTGTATTGGGGGATGATTTAGCATTAAATGCTCAGCAAGTGACAGGCGTGAGAGCTGAACGTGAAATACCTGTTGTTTTAGGGGTAGCAAAAGGCTCTTTTATTAATAAGCTGATTTTAGTTCCTTTAGCTTTATTGATTAGTGTGGTAGCTCCTTGGCTAATCAACCCTCTGTTAATGCTGGGTGGTTTATTTCTGTGCTATGAGGGCGTTGAAAAAGTTATACACACATTTCAACATAAAAAAGCCGATTCGGTGGAAGAAGCAACCAAAGAGTTTAATGAAAAAGAAATTGATTTAGCACAATTCGAAAAAGAGAAAATTAAAGGTGCTGTACGTACAGACTTTGTTTTATCTGCTGAAATTGTTGTGATTTCACTTGGTACTGTCGCAACAGCAGCATTTATGACAAAAGTGACGGTACTGTCTTTAATTGCAATAGTGATGACTGTTGGTGTTTATGGTTTTGTTGCCATGATTGTCAAAATAGATGACCTTGGATTATATCTAACTCAAAAAGTATCAGGTTTTCAACAGGCTATTGGAAGAGGCCTATTGGCTTTTGCACCAATTTTGATGAAATTGTTATCTATCGTTGGTACGATTGCGATGTTTTTAGTGGGAGGAGGTATCATCGCACATGCAGTTCCACTATTACACCATGTCACTGAAGATACCGTAGACCATATTGAATTGATTCCAAATGTTGGAAGTATCATTGGTGCGCTCACACCGACTTTATTAAACTTGATTTTTGGTATTGTTGCAGGATTTATTGTACTTTTATGTGTATCACTGATTCAAAAAATACGAAAAAAAGCGTAATTTAAAATGGTAAAAGTACAGTTAAAATAGTCCCATAGAATAAATAAGGATGATCGCTATGCTTTGGAAAGGTAGACGTGAAAGTGACAATGTTGAAGACCGAAGGGGTGGGGGAGGTGCCAAAGCTGGTGGAATCAGTATTGTGGGTCTTGTTGTTGCTTTTGTAGCATGGAAATTTTTTGGTGCTGACCCGCAACAAACTTATCAAGCGACAAAACAGCTTACAAATCAAACTCAGTCACAACAAGCCGATCCCACTGCATTGACTGCGGAACAAAAGGAGGATGGCGCATTTGTCCGTACTGTTCTGGCAGATACGGAGGATACCTGGATTCCCATATTTCAACAAAATAGTATGCAATATAAACAGCCAAAGTTGGTCATGTTTAGTGGTGTGGTCAATTCTGGTTGTGGCTCTGCTGAATCTGCAATGGGGCCCTTTTATTGTCCTGCAGATCAAACTGTATATATAGATACAGAGTTTTTTAAGGATATGCGTACACAGATGGGAATTACGGGAGATTCTAATTCTTCAGCTAAAGAAGCGGGTGATTTTGCAAAAGCTTATGTGATTGCTCATGAAGTGGGGCACCATGTACAAAACCTGTTGGGGATTTCTTCTCAGGTACAACGTGCTAGACAACAATCCAGTAAGGTACAGGGCAATCAATTGTCAGTTCGTCAAGAGTTGCAAGCAGACTGTTTGGCGGGTGTGTGGGCGAATCATAATCAACAGAGAACCAATTTTTTGCAACAAGGCGATGTTGAAGTCGCTATGGATGCTGCACATAAAATTGGTGATGATTATCTGCAAAAACGTTCTACTGGGCAGGTTGTACCAGATAGCTTTACTCATGGTAGTAGTCAGCAACGTATGCAATGGTTTCAAACAGGATTAAAAACGGGTGATATCAATCGCTGTGATACTTTTAATTCAACAATATAGATTTTTATAAATAAAAAAAAGAGGCTGATGTCCTCTTTTTTTTATTTAAATGTCATTAAAGTGATCATTTAATCTTTCTTTATTCTGAGTTGAAATACTTAAGTGATTTTTTATGTAAAAAAGTTGTATTTTTTCAAACTATGCTCACTACTTTTTTTGTAAAATTAATCGCATTCTCTATTTTTCATATAACATTTTTGAAATGTTTTGAGTCTGTGATTCCTGTTTTAAACAAATAATTGATAAAGGGTATGCATGGGTAATTTTTTTATTCTTCAAATTTTAACAGTAGTCTTTGCTTTATCCATTGCTACAACTATTTTTAATAAACGCATCTTAGACTTTCCTCAGGCTATCGGTGTACCTATTGTTTCTGCAATTTTTGTCTTTTTATTGCAATGGGGAGCTAGTCTGTTAAGTGGTAACCACTTTATTACGATAAATATCCATAACATTGAAGAAGCTGTTCGTCATATTGATTTTTATGATTTTTTAGTGAATGGTGTAATTTGTTTTATCCTGACCTCATCTGCGCTGAAATTTAAAGTCTCTGATTTGAAGAGTTATTGGAAACCGATCAGTATCTTGGCAACTATAGCTTTGGTTCTCTGTGCAGTACTGTTTGGTGGAATACTTTTTGGTTTCCAGTATTTGATTGGTAACCCTGTACCAATTCTGGTTTTACTATTGCTTGGCTCTGCTTTAGGTGCGACAGACCCGATTGGGATTAAAGGGGTGCTTAGCTCTATTCGTGCACCGCACCATTTGATGGTTAAACTGGAAGGTGAATCATTATTTAACGATGCCATGTGTATTGCTTTATTTATGACCTTACTCAATGTGCTTGAGGGAGAGCATTTTAGTATCTGGGTAACCTTGCAAAATCTACTTTATGAGATCGTAGTTGCAGTTATTATTGGCTGGGCATTTGGTTTGGCTATTTTGCGTTTACTTCGTGGTAAACATGAAATGGAATCTTTAATCTTGACTACGGGATTATTGGCATGCGGTTCTTACCTTATTGCCTTGTATGCTCATGCTTCTGCACCTATTGCTTGTGTAATTGGCGGGTTGATTGTTGGAAATAAATGGAAGGAAATTTTACAAGACCGTGAGATTCGGGAAGTGAATCATTTTTGGCATACTGTTGAAGGAATTATTAACTCTTTCCTGTTTACCCTGATTGGTCTTGAACTTTTTATTTTGGATTTAAGCACGAGTCTTATCCTTGGTGGTATTTTTGCATTCTTTGCATTACATATTTCACGTTTCGCTGCAAACTATCTGGCTTTTGCATTTTTTCCGTCATTTCGAAAAAAAACATATAACGGTAGTTTAGCAATCCTGTCTTGGGGTGGTGTACGTGGTGGTATTTCACTTGCATTAATTTTGGCAGTTGCCAACATTCCACAATTACGAGAGTACAGCAGTATTCTGATCGGCTATACCTTTATTAGTGTGCTGCTGTCAGGTGTTGTCTGTGGACTGGGTTTACCAGCAGTAATGAATGCCTTTTACTACAATCCTAACGAGCCTAAAGAGGGCTTTAAAGGCTGGTATCAACGTATGTGTAATAAAATGAATCGTAAAGGAATCAAGTACATTGTTGGTGAGGATGCTAATGGTCGTGAAACAATTACGATTTATAATCCAGAAGCTTTGGTTGATAAAAAGGCAGATGATGGTGTAGCAGCTGTACACCATCCAGATAAAGTTCAGGAAGTAAGACGTTTGGAAAACCCGAATAACTTCTAGTTTTCTTTAGTTTGATGCCAGAGCTGATTCATCTGCTAAAAAAGCACAAAGTTTTTCTTTGTGCTTTTTTATTTTCTTAGAAGTTAAATTTAGAATAATACTCTGGCTTTAATGGGAAAATATTAAGACTGCTATCTGGTATGCTTAGATAAGAAATCTAAGTAAGGTTTAACCAGAAGTTGTTCCTGTTCCAGAATTGGCATATGACCAACACCTTTTAAGATAACGGGTTCTTGTGCGTTTTTGAGTAGACTTTTTAATTCTGCTGCTGCTTCCACATTAATAATTTTATCTTTGTCACCCCATGCAATAAGTACGGGTTGATCTATGGAGCGGGTTGCAAGGGCAAAGGTATCAGGAGTATAAATTTTTGCCATAGTAACCAATTGTTCAACCAGTTTAGTTGTATTTTCTGCTTGAGAAATCATCATTTTCTCTTGCTCAACTTTTAATTCATTGGGCACAAAAGGTGGTAAGGCAGTTGCTATGGCGAAAAGCTTATCAAAGTCACCTGATTTACGCACCACAAAATTGCGTAGCAATGTTGGATCTTTTAAATAAGGTGTATTGGCAGATTTAAAGACACCAGCAGAGTCAACTAAAAATAAAGACTTTGTATCAATAGGATATTGAGCGGTATAGAGTAAGGCTACAGCTCCCCCCATTGAATGGCCTGCGATATTCATGTTTTTTTCAAAATGACCTGCTTCAGCAAAGCGACGTAGCTTTTCCGTTAAATTGGGAATTGAATAGTCAAAGTCGGCAGGTACTTTACTATCACCTTGCCCAGGTAGGTCAGGCACAATAACGTGATAGTAAGGTGTTAAATAGCGTGCGACACGATTCCAGTTATCACGGCTTCCTGCCAAACCATGCACGAGCATAACTGTAGGTTTATTTACATCTCCACCTTCACTATAAGCCCAGTCAATATCGGCAACTTTTAAACGCTTGGTCTGTAGCCCAGCCCAGCTTCTTTCCTGTTGTAATACGCTTTGAATATTAATCCCGGAAGAAGCGGCCTGAGTTTGTATTGGAACTGTTGTGATAGTAGAAATACTGAATGCAAAGCATGTGGATAATAAAAAGTTTGTGAAATTCCATTTCATAGTATGTACTCTTATTGTCATTTTAAAACTTGTACAAACTAGCCTAAAATATATACGGGTTAAATACATTTGCTAAAAAACTGAAAAGCGATATTTTAAGGTCAATCTATGCCAAATCGACATGCTTCAACCTCACAAGAGCTTGCTAGGCAGATATTAGAAGTTGTAATACGCATTCCCTACGGCAAGGTCGCAAGTTATGGACAAATTGCAAAAATGGCTGGTTTACCTAAACATGCAAGGTTGGTGGGGTATGTATTAAAGAATCTGGATGAAGGGGTCGATGTACCCTGGCATAGGGTGATTAACTCGCAAGGAAAGATCAGCTTAAATAGCAGAGATGAATTGGGTGAAAATATTCAAAAAAACAAATTAATTGCAGAAGGTATATTGGTTGTAGGGGATAAAATTAATCTTAAGAAATTTCAATGGCTAAATTAGAAAGCCCCTTATTCAGCCAGAAATAAGGAGCTTATTCATTTTATTCTTTGCGTACAACGAGCACGGGGATTTTGACTTCCCCGAGGACATTTTGCGCAACGCTCCCTAAAATGAATTTTTTAAAACCAGTACGACCATGTGAACCAATGACGATCAGATCAGCACCGACTTCTTCTGCTGCTTGAACAATTTCATGATGAATGACTTGTCCTTCAGCAATTTTAGTGTCAACAACGAGACCCTGATCACGGAAAAGCTGTTTGGCTTTATCCAGTGTTTCCTGAATATTTTGTTTAGCTCTATCGATAATGTCGTTACTACGAACAGCAGTTATATATTGTGCTTCAATATATGGATCAATTGCGAGAACTTGTAATACCGTAATTTTGCTACGGAAGTTTTTTGCTATATCCGCAGCTTGTTGTACAGCTGCAAACGAAGTTTCAGAACCATCAATAGGTACAAGGATATGTTCATAAGCCATAGTTTATCTCACTATTTAATGCCATTAAAATAACTTTATCATTGAGTTATATATTTACAATCCTGAGCTATTTAATAGGGATATATAAATATTAAGTTCATAATTTAAACTAACATATTTATGCAAATAAAACCTAGCAATTTCCACTAA
>NZ_OOGT01000078.1 GCF_900323515.1 Acinetobacter stercoris
ATATATAAAAAAGGAACAGATCACTTTACGGCAAATAATTGATATGTATTCAATTTATAAGGAATATTATCAGAATACACAATTTTCTATTTTCGAACATGATTTTGCAAAAAAGCAAGGGGCAATTGTTATTTTCCATCCTGAAACGCATGAAATTGTGGGTTTTTCCACAGTTGATATTCAACATTTCGAATATCAGCATAAGAAATATACGGTGCTATTTAGTGGTGATACCGTGATACAAAAAGAGTTTTGGGGAGCAAAAGTATTACATAGAACAATGCTTAAGCTCGTGATCAAATTACGAATCAGGTATATGCGTGATGAGTTTTATTGGTTATTGATATCAAAAGGTTATAAAACCTATCTGCTTTTGGCAAATAACTATTATGTATATTACCCACATGTTGATGGCAAGTATCAAGAATTAGTGCCTATTGTTGAGAAATATTGCAAAGAATTTTTCACAGAATATTTTGATGAACAAACAGGATTATTAAATTTTGGAACAGATTATCAACCGCTAAAAACTGATGTAGCGCCAATTACTGAAGAAATGCGACTTATAAATCCCAATATTGCATTTTTTGAAGAAAAAAATCCGACATGGCAACTTGGTACAGAATTGCCCTGTATAGGTCGTATTGCTTGGTCTGATTTGATCCGTTATCCATTTCGTTTCATTAATAAGGTCTTACATGCACAACGCTTCGAATCTCTAAAAAAGGTTCGTTCATTGAGTGAGGAGTAACAGTATGTTTGATCATCGCGATATAGCTAAAATTTCAAATCGGTTTACTCATATTTCACACCATATTTTAAAATATCGATGTGATCAGCAAGACAAAAAATTTAAGGCAAAAATGAATGATCTGAAAGGAACACAACTTGCCATTCTGGAAAAAATTTTGAGTAGTTCAAGGTTTGCACTGGATAGAAATATTAAAAATTATCAACTGTTTATAGATAAGTTAAGCATTACCCGTTATGCTGATTGGAAAGATGATATTTTAAAAAATAAGACAAATAAAAATACCATTTCTACGAGTAAATTGGTGAGGTATCAACCGACCAGTGGTTCAAGTGAACAGATCAAGTTTATTCCTTATACGCAAATGTTTTTGGATGAACTGGATGCTGCTATTGCTCCCTGGTTATCCAGTATGTACAGGAAATGTCCTGAACTGTTACAGGGAACGCACTATTGGTCTGTATCTTGGTTACCTGAAAGTCAAAGAGAAGTTTTAAAAGATGATAATTTAAACGATGACAGTGCCTTACTGGGTTTAGGTAAACGTATTCTTTCAAAATTTACCCAGGCCGTTCCTGCTGATGTTTCATTCGCTGCACAAGCAGAGGATGCCATGTTTGCAACATTGTGCTATTTGGTTGGGGATAAAAACCTTACTATGATCTCAGTTTGGAGCCCAACGTTTGCACTTCAACTTCTGGAAAAATTGGAAATATTCAAAGATGAGATTATTCAGGTTTTATCTAATGGAGATTGGGGAGGACGTGCAGATTCTCTGAAATCGGTAAAAGCACCTAAAAATAAACAGAGAGCTAATGACTTGAAGGATTGTATAGACGGTGAAACGGTCAATTTTGAACGGTTGTGGCCAAATCTTACATTAATTTCGAGTTGGGATACTGCGGGATCAAAACAATGGGCACAGGTTTTAAAAGATAAACTACCATTTGCTCATTTTGAAGGAAAGGGATTATGGGCAACAGAAGGTGTCATTACAATCCCTTATGATGATCATTATCCTTTGGCTTATCAGAGTCATTTTTATGAATTTGAATATTTAAATGGGAAAAATATTGGAAAGATCATCCCCTCTTGGAAATTAGAGTTAGGTGATTTGGTTAGCCCTATTATTACTTCTGGCAATGGACTATTACGTTATGCATTAGATGACAGTTTACTTGTCACAGGGTTTAAAGGGGAAATTCCTTGTTTTGAATTTCAGGGACGCCGTTTTGGGGTTGATCTTGTTGGTGAAAAGATTTCTCCTGATGTGGCACAACAATTATTAGAACAATTAAATGCAGACAACTTTAAAGCGATTTCTTTACTGGCTATAGACACGAAAGGATTGGAAAAACCATTCTATACCGTTTTGTTTGAAGGAGAGACTCCGCAACAATTTAATGCAGATGAAATTGATCAATTATTGAGAGCACATTTTCATTACGACCTCGCACGGGATTTGGGACAACTAAATCAGGCTATGTATTTATGTAGAGAAAATGGTTGGTTAGCTTATAAATCACTGGTTATGCATGATGGAATGATTGAGGGAAATATAAAACCGGAACCATTGAAAAAAATAAGTTTAAACAGTTTGCGATCACTTGTTTAGTTCAAAAAATTAGTGGTTATAACTGATGAGAATAATATGAATATAAATATATTTTTGGTCATACTGGGGTACCTAATTATTCAACCTGCATATGCGCTTGATTTGGATGAAGCAATTCTTGCAAGTTTAAGTTATGAGAGCCAGTTGCGCTTAAATAGAATCAGTGTAGATCAGTCTGTAGCTGAATTAGAACAAGCAAAAAAACGTTTTGGATTGAATGTGAATTTAGTCGGGCAGTATGATTTTGAACGAATTCAAACACCAAACCAAGTCATGTTTCCAACTGAAGGAACACGAAATGGACGAGGTATACAGTTACAGTTTGATTATCCAGTCTATACATCAGGTAAGCAAAAGATTGGTATCGATGCCGCAGAATCACAATTGGTTGCACAACAGCATACATATTTAAGTACAAAAGCAAAAACGATTTTGCAGACTGTCATGGTCTATACAGATGTATTGAAGAAACAAGCTTTGATTCATCTAAATGAACAGGTTTTAAGTAATTTGATGCGTAATCAATATGAAGCAAATAGAAAATACAAGGTTGGGATGATTACCCGAGCTGATTTAGCTCAAGTCGAAGCACAAGTCGCAGAAGGACATGCGGAGCTTACTCAGGCAAAATCAGATTTAATGGTGACTTCTGCAAAATTTTTCCAAGTCACTGGTATTTTTCCAGAAAAGTTAAAAGAGATTCAGTTTCTTCCCAAAATTCCTGAAAGCTTTGTTCAATTAGATCAACTGATTTTACAGCATCCTTCTCTGCAACAAGCTAAATTTGAGAAAAAAGCATTTGAAAACAGATACCGTTTAGTAAAAAAAGAGTTGAGCCCAACTGTTAATTTTACAAGTCGTTTAGGTCGACAGAATGAAGCAACTTATATTAATTCAGAAAGTGATAATTTTCTTGTTGGTGTACAAATGAATGTACCGCTTTATGATAGTGGTTTAAATAGAGCAAATATAAAAAAATCACAGTTAGATATCGAATATGCTGATCAGAAAATTGAACTGGTTCGAAAAAATTTAAGTCTGGACGTTCAGCGTAGCTACTCTCAACTGTTAAATATAAGACAAACTAAAAGCGCATTAAATTATGCGATTAAATCGGCAACAATTGCGCTGAACTATATTAAAAAAGAACTCGAATTTGGAACAAAAACGACATTTGATCTTTTGACAGCAGAACAAAAATTACTGGATGTACAAACCAGGCAGGTGATTAATAATCAAGACGAAGTCGTTTTAACTTATCAGATTTTAGAGCTCATTGGTCAACTTGACTCAGAGGAAATAAGTAAAAAAAATTTAATTTAGTGGTAAAATAATTATGAAAAATCAAAAAGATATTGCGGAAATCGAGACTGGTTTTGTGTCAAGATCAGCAGCTAAAAACGATGATTTCAGTATACGAAAAATTATTGCTATTCCTTTAACTACAAGAGGAATTTTACTCAGTTTTCAACGAGAACCTAGTTATTTTCAGGCTTCTAATGTTTTGTATACATACAATGATCATTCTGTTGTGGAGGATAGCCATACTCAAAAAATAGTAGCCTGTTTAAGTAATGGCTCCAGACCTTGTTATGTTAATCGGCAAATACAGATTATGCGTTATTCATGTGATTTACGTGTAGATCCTGAGTATCGTGGAAATGTCTTAAAATATTTGGCAAAGCGTATGCGTGAGACGATGCTTGACCCGGATTTTAGTCAATGCATTATTTTTAATGATAACCATGTTGCCCGGGCAGCGATACAAACGGGCAAATTTGGAATGCCAAGCTACTATTCGGAAGGTAATATTGAAACTCTGACTCTGACTGGATTTAAGTCAGAAAAGAAAATCCAAAACTTTCTATCCCAATCCATCTCATCACAACATATTTCACAAATTAGACATTGTGAGGCAAGACCAGAACATATTCCATTAATGAATAATTTCATAAAAAAAATGTCTGAATATTATAACTATATTCCTGCATATGATTTTTCAGAATTATTAGATAACAACCCATACTTTAATGGTTTGGACTTGAAGGATTTTCAATTATATTTTGATGGAATAGAGTTGGTCGGGATGTTTGGATTGTGGGATCAACATTCATTCAGGCAAAGCAAGGTTTTAGATTATGGAAAGGTTATCGGCTTTGCTCGACCTTTTTATAATTATATGACCCGATTAGCGGGTGGTTTAACTTTACCCGAAAAGGGGCAGTCACTGAAATATCATGTTTTGCATTCTTTACTTTGTCATCCTGAATTTTTAGCTTTACATCATCAAATGTTAAAAGATGCTTATACATTGTCTCTAAAAAGAGGGATTAATAATATCAGTTTTACTGTTTCTCACCGTGATCCACGATTTCAGTTAAACCAGTTTTATAAGGGGCAAGTCCTGACTGGCAATCATGCTTTTTTGAGTTTTTCAGGCGATCCACGTGAAAAAATGGATTCAAGACTTATTCCATTTTTTGAAGCTGGACGCATCTAGTGAGTCTCTGATTTAGGCAATGAAAACTTTCTATTGATCGTTTTCATTGCCTGGATTGGCGCTAAATATCTTTAAGTTTTAGATGGCTGATTAATAAGTATAGACATAATGCTCCTATGCCTAGACAGAAACCGATGACACCAATGTCTAAACCGAAATGGTCTGCTAAATATCCTACGGTAACAATGGGAACAATGGTTCCTAGATATGCAATGAATAAATAGGTAGAAACTACTGCAGCACGATTTTCCAGCTTTGTCACTTTATGAATATAAGCAAATGCGCCTAATAATCCGAAACCATGTCCAATACCCACTAAAATATTACTGATAAAAAATAATGGGCTCCAGTGTAAAACCATACAAAGTGCTAAAAAAATGAGGCTAGAAATCAGCATAAGTAAGCCAATATTTAATGCCTTATGCATAGGCATTGATTTGGCAATAAATTGTGAAATTGCTGAAATTAACAAAATACTGGCGATAGAAATCCCGCTAACTAAAGGACCATGCCAAGGTACGACATCTTTAATAAAAGATGGTGAAAGTGAAGCAAATAAGCTAAATGCAGCAAAGCCACTAAAAGCTGTAAAACTGGCAATATAAAAAAACTTTTTATGTTGTGATTCTGGTAATTGTAAATGCGGTTTTAAAGACAATTTTTCTGGCTGGATTGCGGGAGATCTGAGGCGAAATAAAGCACCAAAGCTAATCATTGCTCCTGCAATGATCGGAATATATGGAGTAACTAATGGATGTGCAGAGAACTCAGCAATGATCCCGCCAATAAAAGGACCCAAGCCAAAACCAATCGAAATAATAATTGAACTTAGTTGTGCAGCACCGTGTTTGTGACTATCAGGCGTAGTATGAATAAGCCCTATCATTGCTGATGTTGTAATCAATCCAGAAGCAATGCCGATGATAAATCTTCCGACACCAAGCACATAAGCATTTGAGGCTATAGCAGAAAGTATAAGACCTACAATGACAAAGAATAAACCTGCTTGTAAAACTTTCACATAGCCAAAGGTATTACTGGTACGTCCTAAAAATAACAAGGTGGTAAGACAACCAAACATGTAAGCCACAAAAATAAAAGTGATATGGCTTGGAAGCAAATGCCAGACTTCCTGATAGATTGGATATAAAGGGCTTGCTAAAGCCGTACCAATGGTTCCGATACAGAGTGCTAGGCTGACCAGTATAAATGGTCGCCATGATTGCTGATTCATAAAATAGTGCTTTAAAAATAGAAGTACCCATCTTTTTCATGATAAAAACGGGTACTTGGAGAAATAGCGAAATTGAGTTCAAGACTAAAACTTAATCAATTTTAGGTCAATTCAAATCTTGAGATTTTGTGTTTCCATTGCTATTTCTTCAGAGAAGATATGAATCAGTCTTGCCAGGTTTTTGAATTTTACTTTTTTATATAAGTTTTTGTTTTAATATGTTTATTTTGTATAAATTAAGGTTGAGATATTTATGCATTGATCTTTGTTGCATAGTTTATGCAACAGTGTTTCCCATTATTTAAACCATAAAATTTTAAATTTAGGTTTTACACAGCCGAAAAACAGTTGTTCTTCTGACTGAAATAATAGCTCAACCTGACTTAAATGATATGCTGCATATCAAGTATAACGTTTAAACAATTTCAATAACTCCTGTAATTCATCTTCATCTACTACATCAGTATTTTTTAAAACATGATGACGTAGATGTTGTTCGATGAGTTCATTCATTAAACCATTTACAGCCCCTTTAATAGCGGCAACTTGTTGTAAAACATCAATGCAAGAATTTTCTTCATTTTTTAAAGAATCTTCTATGGCATTCATTTGCCCTTGTAGGCGTTTTATTCGGTTGAGGAGCTTTTTATCCTGATGTAGGTGACTCATTTGCTTTTTCCAAATTTTATATACTCCCTTATAGTATATTTATTCTTCAACTTGTATACTAAGGGGGAGTATTTTTGAGAATTAAAAATGCAATTTCAACCCATTGATCGACAACATTCCCATCAATTTGATGAAGGAAATCCTCTGGCACAAAAGAAAATCCTGATTGCGACTTTGTTAACCGCAATTATGATGATTTTTGAAATTATTGGTGGATGGGTATTTAACTCCATGGCACTACTAGCTGATGGATGGCATATGAGTTCACATATGGCGGCTTTGGGGTTGGCGTATATTGCTTATAGAGCAGCCAGAAAATATTCAAATGATGATCGTTTCAGTTTTGGTACATGGAAGATTGAAATATTGGGAGGATATAGCAGTGCGATCATTTTGATTATGGTTGCTGCATTGATGTTATTTCAGTCAGTTGAAAGGATTTTTAATCCTGTCTCGATTCATTTTAACGAAGCTATTCCGATTGCAATCATAGGTTTAGTGGTGAATCTTATTTGTGCATGGTTACTTAACGATGAACATCATCATGATCACCATCACCATCACCATCATGCACATGATCATCATGATCTAAATCAAAAAGCTGCTTTTTTACATGTCGTTGCCGATGCTGTAACTTCTGTTTTGGCGATCGCTGCCTTGATTGCAGGTAAATATTTAGGATGGGATTTCCTGGATCCAGTTTTAGGAATTTTAGGAGCAATTTTAGTTGCTAAATGGTCTATTGGTTTAATGCGTCAAACAGGAAAAACTTTATTAGATGCGGAAATGGATCATCCTGTGGTTGAGGAAATTATTGAAGTGATTGAGGGATTAAAAAGTGATGTAAAAATAACTGATTTACACGTTTGGAAAGTTGGAAAAGGCAAGTTTTCCTGTATTTTGGTACTGGAAACTGCTGATAAAAACTTAACAGCTGATATGGTTCGCTACGCTTTGTCTATTCATGATGAAATTGTGCATGTTTCAGTTGAAATTAACCGACCTGCAACTTTTTCATTTGTTCCACGTGAAACTGGATCTATGTGGTGATTTTGTGATGATTTAAAGGTACTTGCACTTTTGTGATTTTTTTAAGATTAAAATGATGTCAAAATTAGTGAAGACTTAGAGCTTAATATGTTGAAAAAAGTGTTGGTTTTTACGCTTGGTTTTACGATCACTGGGGTGATCAGTGCAAGCACGGATAGTGTTAAATACTTACTAAGTAAACAATATCCCAATGTAAAAATTGAAAATATACAAGCTACAGAGGTTCAGGGACTATATAGTGGTACTCTGGATAATCAGATTGTATACATAGATGAGAAAGCCCAGCATATTTTGGTTGGTTCAATGATCCGATTAAAGGATCAGCATAATCTAACCAAAGACTTGGTGTTAAAACAAAATTCTATTGATTTTCAAAAACTTCCTAAACAAGATGCAATCAGAACAATCAGGGGGAATGGTAAGCGTCAGCTTGCAATCTTTTCTGACCCAAATTGCCAATATTGCAAGGCTCTTGAAGGGAATTTAGCCAAGTTAAATGATGTCACTATTTATACATTTATTTATCCAATAAAAACGCAATCCATTATCCCATCTAAACAAGTATGGTGCTCACCGAATAAAGAATATGCATGGAAAAGTTTATTGGTCAATGGTGTAAAACCGACTGCCCCTGCGAATTGTGAAAACCCAATTGAACGTAATCTGGATTTGGGACGTCGTTTAGGTCTAAATGGTACACCAGCAATTATTTTCTCAAATGGTTACAAAGCAATGGGTGCTTATCCAAGTGAGAAAATAGAACAAATCTGGAAAGAATCAGGGCTTTGATTTGAAAATAATCTAAGTATATTTTTAATGATAAATCAAATTCGGCACTCCCCCCTTTCCGCGATGAAAGGGGGGAAATCTGTTTAGCCTGTTCGTTTGGCAATAAAGTTATAGATGATTAAAACAATAATAGCTCCGATTACAGAGGCAATAAAACCAGCCGAAGCATTTTCACCATACCATCCTAACCAGCGTCCTACATATGTGGCAAGTAATGCACCCACAATACCGAGTAGTGTTGTCATGATAAAGCCTGCCTTATCTTCTCCAGGATGAATCGCTCGGGCAATAAGACCAGCAATAAAACCAACAACAATTGCGACAATAAATGACCACATCATCATTCTCCTTTGTTCTTTTCTTTTATCAATTTAGGGTAACTTGCTACAGCTTATATTTATGATTCATCAAAGTATTTAGACATGAAAGAGCAGGATTGAAAAAAGTTGTTGTTTTTTTGTGCGAACAGGAGGAAGAAAAGTATATTTCTAAGCCAATGANAAAAAATATTATTTTATTTAGAAGGAAATGCCAGTCTGTTATTAAACAGACTGGCATTAGGACAATACAGTATTTAATTTAGCTGATATTAGAGACCAATTTCACCAATAAAAGGAATATGGCGATATTTTTGATCGTAGTCTAAGCCATAACCAACAATAAATTTATCTTCGACTTCAAAGCCCAAGAACTTAACATTCAAATCAATCTCACGGCGTGAGGGTTTGCTTATCAATGTACAGAGTTCTATTGAGTTTGGATTTCGAGTTTGCAGTATCTCTAATACTTTACTTAGAGTATTTCCAGAGTCGATAATATCTTCAACGACCAATACATCTTTGTCATGAATGTCGCCGTCGAGATCCTTTAAAATTTTTACATCACGCGTTGATGTTGTGCCACTGCCATAGCTAGAAACTGTCATAAAATCGAGTTCATGCGTTTTACTGATCGCTCTGCATAAATCAGCCATGAAAATTACTGAGCCACGAAGTAAGCCAATCAAGACCAGCTCTTTATCACTTTTGGCATAATGCGCATCAATTTGTTTACCCAGTTCTTTGACTTTAGCTTGAATTTCTTCAGTAGAAATCATCACTTTCATTTCAACGGTCATGGAAAATACCTAAAACATCAATGCAAAAAAATAAAAAAGGCGTTGACCTGCAACACCTCGAATTTGCCATAATTTTAAAACATATCACTGTCAGATGCATCATTTTTGACAGAATTAATGTAATTTGTCCTGTTTTTCCTGGCTATCACGCTTCAATAAAAATGCACAAGTGACAAATAGTGCAGTAAAAAGCATAAACTTTTTTTTAGATGATTTTGGCGGATTATTTTTGTTCATAGACTTTTTGACCATAGATGTATGTAGCATGGATATTACGATCATCTCCCATCGTCATGAGTGCAAATACAGCATCCTCGATATCTTTTGCTTTAGACTGGCGAAGTTGTTGCAATGCTGTGGCTTTGAGATTTAATACTATAAAGTCAGCTTCTTTTCCAACATTGAAATTACCTAATTTTTCATCTAAATCGAGGGCTTTGGCACTACCTAATGTTGCATGATAAAGTGATTCAAATGCTGAGAGTTTTTCGCCCTGTAATTGTTGGACTTTATAAGCTTCATTTAAGGTTTGTAGTTGGCAGAATGATGTTCCAGCACCAATATCAGTTCCCAAACCAACTTTAACCTGCTTATCCCATGCTTTTTTTAATGGAAATAAACCACTACCTAAAAACAGGTTTGAAGTTGGGCAAAAAGCAATAGCTGAACCAGTTTTATGCATGCAATCCCATTCACTTTCTTCTAAATGTACACAGTGTGCAAACACTGAACGGTTGCCTGTCAATCCATAATGGTCATAAACATCCAGATAACCTTTTTGTTCCGGGAATAATTCTTTTACCCACGCAATTTCATTTTTATTTTCACTTAAATGTGTATGTACATAAACATCAGGATATTCCATTTTAAGCTGCCCAGCTTTTTGCAATTGCTCAGGTGTTGAAGTAGGTGCAAAACGGGGTGTAATGGCATATAGCGCACGACCACGACCATGCCATTTTTCAATCAGGGCTTTGGAGTCGAGATAAGCACTTTCTGCCGTGTCTAGCAGTGCTTCAGGTGCATTACGATCCATCAGCACCTTACCTGCAATCAGACGCATATTATGATGTTCTGCTGCTTCAAATAAAGCATCGACTGATTCAGGGTGTACAGTACAAAAAACCAGAGCAGTGGTTGTACCATTTTTAAGTAATTCTTCGACAAAAAATTGAGCAATCTTGTCTGCGTAAGTTTTATCTTTAAATTGGATTTCAGTTGGAAAAGTATAGGTATTCAACCATTCTAAAAGCTGTTCACCATATGCACCGACCATTTCTGTCTG
This sequence comes from Acinetobacter stercoris, assembly GCF_900323515.1. Taxonomy (GTDB): domain Bacteria; phylum Pseudomonadota; class Gammaproteobacteria; order Pseudomonadales; family Moraxellaceae; genus Acinetobacter; species Acinetobacter stercoris. Next base: position 11,011 of record NZ_OOGT01000078.1, read on the forward strand.
TGGAAAGTGAATATGGCTATCAATAAAACCAGGAACGATCAGCTGTTCTGGATAATGTTCAAGTTCAACATTTACGGGAACGTGATTTTTACCTTGCTCCCAAGTACCGAACCAAGTGATTTTCCCATTTTCAGTTATGAGTAATCCATCCGCTATATAACGAGTTTGTGAAGGGATTTCCGAGGCTTGGGATACTGTATTCTGAATATCTAGAAAACGTCCACGAATGGCTTGAAATGTTGTTGTTGAAGACATGAAAAACCTGCAATTTATACTTTTTTCGGTTGATTATACCTTAAAAAATTATGTTCACCTGCACGTTTGGCTTTTTGTTATATTGATCTTGCTATCCTGTCTTTAAGATCTGGGAATAAGAGTTTGAAATCACAATATAAATTACAATTGTCACGAATTTTATCTGAACAGACTGAAATTCTGCAAAGATTAGAGTATTTAAGACATTTGGATAAAAAAGCTTATCTGTGCGCTGGAGTCATTCGCAATGCTGTCTGGGCACATTTACATGAGCAAGGCATTGATATTTATGGGACTGAGATTGATGTGATTTTTTATGATGAAATGGATCCAGAAAATCAAAAAGCACAATATCTAATGCAGCAGTTAGAACATAAATTTCCAGAAAATGATTGGGATGTGATTAACCAGGCTTTAGTCCATACTTGGTATAAAACAGAGAATAATCAAACCATAAATCCACTAGTATCGATAGAGCATGCTTTATCGCTTTGGCCAGAAACTGCAACGGCTGTTGCTGTGCGTTTAGATGATCAGCACGATATACAGATTATTGCACCATTTGGTCTGGATGATTTATTTGAGTTAAAGTTACGCTGGAATAAGCAGTTAGTCAGTCATGAAACGTTTAAGAAAAGATATCAGGCAAAAAGATTCTTTGAACGGTTTCCAAAATTGCAACTCATTGATTAATGTGACTTCATGATTTGACAGAAGTCACATTAATCGAACTGAAATTAAGACCTTAATACCTGCTTTTTACTATGGCGAATAGATAGCCATGCAGTAACGCTGAGGACGATAGCGATAAAGCTTAAAGAAATCCAGATCGGCATATGGAATATATCAAGTAGTAACATTTTTGCACCAACGAACAAGAGGATGATACCTAAGCCATAAGGTAAATAATGCATTTTAGCTGCTGCGCCTGAAACCAGAAAAAACATGGCACGAAGACCAAGAATTGCCATTAAGTTAGCACTTAAAACAATAAATGGATCTGTCGTTACAGCAAAAATAGCTGGAATCGAATCTACTGCAAAAATAACATCTGAAAACTCTACCAAGATGAGAGCTACAAATAATGGTGTTGCCCAAAGTACACCATTTTTACGAATGAAAAACTTACTACCTTCGAGTTGAGGGGTTATTCGCATCCATTTACGCAACCATTTGAGCAGTTTCATATCTTCAATATTAGGATCTTCATCCTGCCCTTTCAGAAATTTGAAACCTGTATAAACCAAGAATGCACCTGCAATATATAGCACCCATGCAAACTCCTGAACCAACCATGCGCCGATTAAAATAAAAACTGTTCTTAAGATAATTGCGCCAAGAACACCAAATAATAAGAGTTGGCGTTGATACGCAGGTGGAATTGCAAAAGCTGCCATAATCATTAACCAGACAAAAACATTGTCAATAGCAAGTGATTTTTCGAGTAAATAACCTGTGATGTATTCAAGGGTTTTTTGATTGGCGATGCTTATACCTGCTGTTTGTTGCAGATAAAACCACATCCCACCTGCAAAAAGCATGGCAACGCTGACCCATGCGATACTCCAGTATGCAGCAGTTTTAATGGGGACTGCCTGACAGCCATGTTTTTTAAAACTGAGAAAGTCGATTGCCAGCATGATTAAAATGATGCTGAAAAAAGCCAGATAAAGCCAAATATTACCGATAGATTCCATTTTAATCTCCTCATCCGGCAATTGGCCACAAAAAAACCTTGACCTGTTGCCAGATGGATTTCATCTGTATCAACATGATCAAGGTCTTGCCAACATTATCAAAAATTTTCTTTGATAATGTTCAGATACCGACTTTTTGCAAAGTGTATTGACGATATCTGACACGTAAATTGTGTTTTTACGCTCTGGGAGGCTACTCCCCTTGTCTTAAACTGTTTATAGAAATATAAGTATTTCTAAATATTGCTAAAGGATTGCACATTTTAAAAACAAGTGCAAAGTTTATTTTTGCATTTTTTGTGGCATAAAATCAGTTCGATTCACCAAAACAATCGCCAAAATAGTACCTAGGGTTGCCAGTATACCGCCAACAACCCCAATATTTTCCAATCCCCAGTGTGTGGTCACAATACCACCGAGCAATGCACCCCCACCGATGCCAACATTATAAAGACCTGAATAGATGGCCATAGCCACATCTGTCGCATCTGATGCCAAATTTAGTGTTTTGGCCTGCTGCGCAAGACTAAAACAGATAATGCCCATCCCCCAAAATAAACTTAAAACAGTCAGGCTCAACACTCCGTGAGCAAGTGGGAGTAATAAAAACATAGAAACTGCTAAACAAAGGCTACTCAAGGGAATAGAAACTTTTGGATATCTCGCACCGAATTTCCCAAATAAATAAGATCCTAAAAAACCTGCTGCGCCATAAATGAGTAGCAGATTGGTCGTTTGCTCTGAACTGAAATGCGCGATATTGAGTGCAAAAGGTTCGATATAGCTGTATGCGGTAAATTGCGCAGTAATCACGATGACGGTTAATGCAAAAACAATCACTAAACTTGGGCGTTTAAATAGTACATTCAAGCTACTCAAAGAGCCTGAATTTACACTAGGTAATAATGGCAGGGTTTTCGCCAAAATCAGGCAAACCAGTGTTGCACAGACTGCGATTAAGGCAAAGGTGTTACGCCAGCCATAGGATTCGCCAATCATGCGACCAAATGGAATGCCAAGTACCATGGCCAGGGCTGTACCTGTTGCAAGTAAGCCTAGGGCCTGTAGCTCTTTGCCCTTTGGAGCTACGCGAACAGCGAGTGATGCAGTAATCGACCAGAATACAGCATGTGAAAAAGCTATACCGATACGGCTGGTCAGTAATACACTAAAATCCCAGGCAAAATAAGACAAAATATGACTGGCAATAAAAATCAGGAATAAGGCTATTAATAAAAAACGTCGTTCAATCTTTCGAGTCAGTAACATCATGGGTAATGATGCGGGAGCAACCACCCATGCATAGATGGTAATCATCATGCCAACGTCAGTAACTGGCATGGCAAAGCTTTTACCTATATCACTGAGTAATGCAACTGGAATAAATTCCGTGGTATTAAAGATAAAAGCAGCAAAAGCCAGACTAATAACACTAATCCATTGTTGAGTGTTATTGGGAGTATTTTCAGGAGATATGGCAGACATGAATAGGCACTTTATCAAGATAAACTAAATTTTAAGTATCTTGCATGACAATGTTAAGACTTATTTACAAAGCTATATCTAAGCTGGTAAATGTCATTGAGTCCTCAGATAGATCGGTTTATAAATAATCTCAACCGTAAATGACTTTAAATAATAAAGTATGCTGAAAAAGGCAGTACTTACATCGGAGTGTACCTTAAAATGGGTGACATCATTGCCATCGTTCTTCCAGTCTTTGCCATCATTCTGTTTGGTTATTTATGTAGAACGTCTGGTAAACTTGGTTCACATGCTGCATCAGAAATCAACAAAGCCGTTGTTTGGGTATTTTTACCCGCCCTTCTATTTAAAATATGTGCAACTTCTCATTTCAATGAAATCTGGAAACCCGAATTTGTTATTTCCTATACTCTGGGCTGTATTATCGTTTTTGCTTTTATTTTCGTCTGGCGGCTATTACAACGACATGATTTAAAAATTGCAAGTATTGATGGATTAAGTGTTTCATATGCCAATACCGGTTATATTGGAATCCCTTTTTGTGTTTTGTTATTTGGTGAAAATGGGTTAAAACCAGCCATGATCGCAACCTTGATCGTCGTTGTGGTTTTATTTGCAATTTCCGTTATTCTGATCGAAGTTTCACAGCAAAAAGCAGCCAGTTTCTGGATGACTATCAAAAATATAGTCATTGCATTGCTTAAAAATCCAATCATCATTGCACCTACACTCGGGTTTGGTTATGCATGGTTAGGTTTGGGGATTGCCAAACCATTTATGCATTTGCTGGATATGTTAGCGCTAGCGACCTCTCCATGTGCTTTAATTTCTTTGGGATTGTTCTTGGCTGAAAAGAAACCGGCTTTTCAAAGCCGGTCATTTATTCCATTGGTTTTTGCTAAACTGATCCTTCAACCTGTAGTTACTGCTTTTTTTGTACTTTGGGTATTTGATTTACCCAAAATGTGGGCTCATAGTGCAATTGTGTTAAGTGCCTTACCGACGGGAACAGGGCCATATATGTTGGCAGAGTTGTATCGGACAGAAGCAAAAACCATTTCAGAAAGTATCTTGTGGTCTACTGTATTATCTATGCTGACTTTAACGGGATTATTAATATTTTTTAATTAAAAAAGAGTGCGGACAAAAAAACGCAACAGTTTCCTGTCATAATTTATGGCATGGTTAACCCTTGGATTTAGAATGAGAATAGGAAAATGTTAGAAATAAAACATGTAGATGATGGAAAAAAAGGTGAATTTTTTATTGGAGAAGATGGTCATCATTTAGCTGAAATGGCTTATACATGGGCAGGTGATGATAAATTTATTATAGATCATACGATCGTGAGTGATGAATTGCGTGGACAGGGTGTTGGTCGAAAATTACTGGATCAGACCATTGAATTGGCACGTGATAAGAATGTGAAAATTATTCCACTTTGCCCCTTTTCCAAATCAGAATTTGAAAAAGATGCATCTATTCGTGATGTTTTGAATTAGTTCTTTGTATTTGGTAGATTAAAATTTATCTTTTTTTGTAGGATGAATCCATGCAAATACAGCATCATGATGATGGGCAAACAGGTGAGTTTTTTATTCTCGACGACCAAGGTGAACGTATTGCAGAGTTCAATTACATCTGGGAAGGCGATCATAGATTTGCAGCCAATCATACTTGGGTGGATGACTCCTTACGGGGGCAAGGTGTTGCCCGTCAACTATTAGATGCTGCTGTAGCATTTGCACGTGAAAAACAAGTGAAAATTATTCCAATTTGTTCCTATGTGGATGTCATGTTTAAACGAGATAAAAGTTTTGCAGATGTCATAGCTTGAATAAGATAGATCAGAAAGCCCAGCTAATAAGCTGGGCTTTTTTATTTGTCTTTTACCAGATGTTAAGCTTTTGAATAAAATACATGAAAATATATTATAT
>NZ_OOGT01000118.1 GCF_900323515.1 Acinetobacter stercoris
AGAAAATACGTTCCCGTAGACAAAACTTTAGTTCCGAAAATTATAAAATTTTACTAACAGATATCACTGAGAATCATTTGGAAAGAAATATTAAAACGCCCGATACAGCTTATAATTGGACAAATCCCCGCTGGAGACTGAGTGAAGAAAAACGTCAGGAGCGTTATGACAAACTATATAATTCTTTTAAGGAAAATGGTTATGATTTTAACTTTCCAATGCATATCATGCTTTGCCGTTCTATGGGCGTAAAAGATAAATTAAATCAAGGGCATCACCGTATCATGTTCTGTAAATTACATGCAATAAATGAGGTGAGTACCAAATTTATCAGTTCAGCTTATATGCCACCTGTATTTCAACCGATTCTTAAGAGAATTATTGCAATTACTAATTATAAGCAAGTGTAATGTGTGATTGCTCATAGTTTCACTTATAGCAGAATGTTGAAAATATTATTCTTGGATAAATTTCCTAATACGTTCAAATCATCATGTTAAACTATCGCACATGTCTTTTGTGACCTAAAGCGATTTTCATGTTTCAAAAAGAAATTTTAGAGCTTAATTTAAAACAAATTAAATCTGGTGAAAAAAGATGGATCGGCAATATGCTAGGTTCATCAGCATCTTTATTATTTAAAGAAATTTCAGAAAAATCAGAACAGTTATTTGTTTTGGTTGCTCGTAATAATCAGCATCTGGGACAGCTTGAGAGTGAGCTGGAATTTTATGGTGTCAAGCCAGTTATATTTCCTGATTGGGAAATCTTGCCCTATGATCGTTTATCTCCACATCAAGACATTGTTTCTGAGCGTTTATCTATTCTTGCAAATATGCCTAAAAAGGGTGTGTTTCTTATTTCTGCATCGACACTTGCACAGCGTGTTGCTCCAACTTCATGGGTGTTAGGTGAACATTTTGATATCCAAGTCGGAGAAAAACTTGATTTAGAACAGCAAAAACTACGTTTAATTCAAGCTGGTTACCATTTGGTTGATACAGTTTATGATCATGGTGAGTTTGCTGTTCGTGGAAGTATTATGGATATTTATGCTTCCGGACAAGATGCACCGATTCGTATCGACCTTTTTGATGATGAAATTGATAGTTTAAAATTCTTTGATCCTGAAACACAAAGAACAACAAACAAGTTAGAACGTTTTACTGTATTACCAGCTAAAGAGTTTCCATTAAAAGAAGGCCGATCGACATTTCGTGATCGTTATGCGATGAGCTTCCCGACAGCAAATCCTAAGAAAAACCCAATTTATCAAGATGCTTTAGAAGGAATTGCTTCACCAGGTCTGGATTTTTATTTTCCACTATTCTTTAGTCAAGAAGCAATGGATCAGCATAGTTACATTACTTCTTACTTACCACGTCATTCTATTGTCATTACAGACAAACATGTTGACGATGAGTTGATTAACTTTTGGAAAGAAGTTACACGTAGGTATGAAGATCGTCGACATAATATTGATCAACCAATATTGCCACCTGAAGAAATTTTTCTGCAACCAAATCAGATTTTTGAAAAAATTAATCATTTCCCAAGAGTCATTGTATCTACTGACACAGTAGAAGAAAAAGCAGGGGTCGTTAACCTTCAAACAGCTTTACCACCAAAACTGGCTGTAGAGCCAAAATCTGAAAATCCATTTCATGTTGTAAAACAATATATTGACCAGGCGAATCATCCTGTATTATTAGTCGCTGAAAGCGCGGGACGACGAGAAACCTTAAAAGATGCACTCCGCCCAAGTTTAGGTGATATTCCTGTCGTTGAAAGTTTTGCTGTTTTTCAACAACAGCAATTTTCAGTTGCAATCACTAATGCTCCATTGGATCGTGGTCTGGTAATAACTGATCAGTTAACGGTTATTTCTGAAAATCAGCTTTATGAACATCGTGTTGTTCAACGCCGGCGTAAGCGTCAGCAGGAAGTTTCCGAAGAGTTTCTGATCCGTAGTTTGACTGAATTAAGTATCGGTGCACCAGTGGTCCATATTGATCATGGGGTTGGACGCTATGCAGGACTGGTTACTTTAAGTATTGATGATCAGGATCATGAATTTTTACAGCTAGACTATGCTGATGAAGCCAAAGTTTATGTTCCTGTGACCAATTTACATTTGATTAGCCGTTATAGTGGTGGTGATCCAGACCTTGCACCATTACATAAAATTGGATCTGATGCATGGAATAAGTCTAAACGCAAAGCACTTGAACAAATCCACGATGTTGCAGCAGAACTTTTGCATATACAAGCTCGTCGCCAATCAAAACCAGGCTATGGATTTGAACTAGAGCAAAGTGCCTATATGCAGTTTGTGAGTGGTTTTGCTTATGAGGAAACACTTGATCAGGCTAATGCGATCGAAGCCGTGCTCTATGATATGCAACAGGCGAAACCAATGGATCGTCTGGTTTGTGGTGATGTTGGTTTTGGCAAAACTGAAGTCGCAATGCGTGCAGCTTTTGTTGCCGTCCAGAATAATAAACAGGTTGCTGTACTGGTACCTACGACACTCCTGGCACAACAACACTATGAATCATTCAAAGATCGTTTTGCAGATTGGCCGATTCGTATCGAAGTATTGTCTCGTTTTGGTTCGAGTAAGTCACATACAAAAACTATTGAAGATCTAGTCGCAGGTAAAGTTGACATCGTTATTGGTACGCACAAGATTTTGCAGGAAAATGTTCAATTCAAAAATCTGGGTTTAATGATTGTTGATGAAGAACACCGTTTTGGTGTACGTGACAAAGAGCGTATAAAAGCCATGCGTGCTGATGTGGATATGTTGACTTTAACAGCAACCCCAATTCCACGTACATTGAATATGGCTTTTTCCGGAATGCGTGATTTATCGATCATTGCTACACCACCAGCACGCCGTCTGGCAGTAAAAACCTTTGTTCATGAGCAGACTAATGAAACCATGAAAGAAGCTATACTGCGTGAGTTACTCCGTGGTGGTCAGGTTTATTTTTTACATAATGAAGTTGATACCATCGAACGTACAGCAGAGAACATACGTAATCTGGTTCCTGAGGCACGTGTTGCTGTAGCACATGGGCAAATGAGGGAGCGTGAACTGGAGCAGGTAATGCAGCAGTTCTATCACAAAGAATATAATGTGCTGGTATGCTCAACAATTATTGAAACGGGTATTGATGTTCCGAATGCAAATACCATTATCATTGAACGAGCAGATAAATTAGGGCTTGCTCAACTTCATCAGCTGCGTGGCCGTGTCGGACGCTCTCATCATCAGGCCTATGCTTATCTATTGGTACCTTCTATCAAAGGATTAAAAGGTGATGCTGAAAAACGCTTAGATGCTATTACCCGTGCATCAAATCTGGGAGCTGGGTTTATGCTGGCAACTGAAGATTTGGAAATTCGTGGCGCTGGTGAGTTGTTAGGTGAGCAGCAGAGTGGTTCTATGCAGGCAATCGGTTATAGTCTGTACATGGAAATGCTGGAAAAGGCAACTAAAGCAATTCAGCAGGGTAAAACCCCGAATTTTGATGCACCATTATCATTAACTGCTGAAATTACTTTACATATGCCTGCTTTAATCCCTGATGAGTATCTGGGAGATGTTCATCAACGTTTGCTGTTTTATAAGCGTATTAGTAATACAGATACCTTGGAAAAACTTGACAATATTCGCATGGAGTTAATAGATCGCTTTGGTGTACCGCCACAACCAGTCAAGCAATTGTTTAGTGTGCATCAAATTCGTTTGAAGGCAGAGCAATTGGGGATTACCAAAATTGATATTGGGCCAAATGGTGGACATATTGAGTTTTCACCAGATACACCTGTTCAGGCAATAAGTATTATTCAGTTAATGCAGAAAAACCCGACATATTTCAGAATGGATGGTGGTCAACGTTTAAAAGTTATGGTGATGCTTGAAGATTACCAAAAACGTATTCAGTTTATTTTGGATTTACTTGCTAAATTGATTGCTGAATTAAACTAATTGTTCCAGGCAACTGTGATTTTATGGTTGCCTAAGTTTTTAAAACTGGTGGTATCAAAACAAAGGAAAGACTGTATATGAAATTTGCTTAAATCAAGACTGTAACTCTAATAAAACTTTGTTTATTTGTGCTAAAACTCACGATTAACAATATTCACACTATTATTGATGTGATAGTATTAGCCATCATTCTAATTTTGCTTCATTTATAAAGATATGTTTAGTTTGCATCCTCAACTTGCTCAAGATACTTTTTTTGTAGGCGATTTTCCGCTATCTACATGTCGTTTAATGAATGATATGCAATTCCCGTGGTTGATTTTAATTCCACGTGTACCAGGGATTTCTGAGCTTTACGAATTAAGTCAAGCAGATCAAGAACAGTTTTTGCGTGAATCAAGCTGGTTATCAAGTCAATTATCTCGCGTATTCCGTGCTGATAAAATGAATGTTGCTGCACTGGGAAATATGGTTCCACAACTTCACTTTCATCATGTTGTACGTTATCAAAATGATGTTGCATGGCCTAAACCAGTATGGGGAACGCCTGCTGTTCCGTATAATAATGAAGTATTGGCACATATGCGTCAGACCTTGATGCTTGCATTACGTGGTCAAGGTGATATGCCGTTTGATTGGCGTATGGATTAATTGTTGTATTGATAATTATAAAAGTTAAGGATATAAAGAATTAATTAGAATTGGAGTCTAATTTTTTGTGCCATTAGATCGCATGTTGGATAAAGAACCTAAGCAATTCGAGATATTCTATCGTTTGGTAGGATATCTGATGCTTTCTTTAATCGTGGTGATTTATTATTTCACGACTCCAATTGCAAATTATCAGATTTTTATTCCAGTTTTCTTTATCTTCCTGATCGTTATTTCACCACGGTTATCGCGATGGCTTGAATATCGGTATGATACTAAGATAAGGAAAAATATATACTTTATTCTGGATGTGGTTGTTGTAAGTATATGTCTAGCAGCAACGCATTTAAGTTTAGCTGTTTCATTTACATTACTTTTTGGCATTTTTTACGCAGCTGTTAATAATAAAATATCTTTTTTGATGGGATCTTTGGCCTGTCTGATTGGAATTCTAGTTTTCTATTTCAATATTATTTTTATTTTTGGATTTGATCAGTATTTTCAGCAGAGTAGTCCAGAGCTGACAGTGATTTCCTTTGTCGGTCTGATTATTTTTGTGAATATTGGCAATTACTACCAAAATAGAAGAATTAAACGACTTTATGAGCAGCGTGAAAACTATTTTAAACAAATGAATCGCTATATGGAGTTGTCGAACCAGTTAAGCCGTTATGCACCTATTCAGCTCTGGCAATCTATTATGCGTGGTGAATCTGAAGCAAAAATTGAATATAAGCGTAAGAAAATGACTATTTTCTTTTCTGATATTCAAGGTTTTACAGAGCTTTCAGAAACACTTATACCAGATGATTTAGCTTTCTTGTTGAATGATTATTTAAGTCATATGACTGAAATTGCTAAACAATATGGCGCGACGATCGATAAGTTTATGGGTGATGCCATATTGATTTTCTTTGGTGATCCTGACTCGCAAGGTGTTGATCAAGATGCTAAAAACTGCCTTGATATGGCTTTGGCAATGCGTCAGCAAATGAAGTTGTTGCGTGCACGCTGGATAAAGATGGGCTATCCAGCCTTACATATTCGGATGGGAATCAGTACAGGTTATTGTCACGTTGGCAACTACGGTGCAACACATCGTATGACTTATACGATTGTTGGACGTGATGCAAACTTGGCTGCAAGATTGCAATATGCTGCTGAGATTGATGAAATTTTGATTTCTGATGAGACCTATCGACTGATTAAAAATGATTATCTATGTTCACCTAAAGCACCTATTTCGCTTAAAGGTATTCAGGGATTGGTCAAAACCTGGCAAGTAATTGAAAAATATTCTGATAATAAGAGTGAAAATCAGCAATGGTTCGAGTATGAATATAAAGGATTTAACCTTGTTTTGAATTTGGAAGAAGTTCAGAATTTTGAATATCCTGAATTAATCGATGTTTTAGAAAAAATGATCAAACGTATTGAGATTCAAGAAAAGCTTACTAATGCTCAAGGAGTAGCATTACTGCGTTTGGAAGATGAAATAAATATATCTGATCACAAAGATTTGAATATGCTGAAAAATAATAATCACTAATGATATAAAAAACCTGCTTTGAGCAGGTTTTTGTAACGAATCAGTATCTAAGGGCTAATAAAATAAAAATAACTAACAAGGAGAATAAGAATTGCAATAGCAATAATCAAATAAGTATTTATAGTATTAAAACTCGCGAGGAATTTTAAAATATTCATAAAACCACTTCTGAATAAGTTAAATCATGTGAATAATATTGCAATTTGTAATTTATTGCAAATTGTGACACAAAAAAGGTGTAAAAATGATGTTGATTTAAAAGAAGTTTATTTTAAATGATAATCATTATCTATATTTAAGTGCAAAAACAGATTTATAAATATATTGAAAAAGTTTAAAAAAAACCTGCTTGAGCAGGTTTTTTTAAAGAGAGGGAAATAAATTAGTGATTTTCTGAAGCATGGTTAATTGTATATTTTGGAATCTCTACTTCCAGATCTTCATCAACGATTTTAACCTGACAAGATAAGCGTGAATCTGGCTCAAGCCCCCAGGCACGATCTAATAGATCTGCCTCTACATCATCCATTTCTTCCAGACTATCGAAGCCCTTACGAACAATTACATGGCATGTGGTACAGGCACATGACATATCACATGCATGTTCAATTTTGATACCATTATTGAGTAAACTTTGACAAAGGTTCGCATTTTGTTCAACTTCAAACTCGGCACCGTTGGGGCAAATTTGCGCATGGGGTAGTACTTTAATACGAGGCATAGTCTTTACCTATAATTTAGTTTGAGTTTGACCAGTCATCAAGTTTGGTGCCTTTTAACGCATGATCAATATGTTGATTCATACGTTTTGCAGCAAAAGCATCGCTATGTAGTTTGAGCTTTTGAACGGCATCTTCGATTACTTTAATATCACCATTGTCTAGCTTGGATTTTAGAAAATCTTTTGCCGTATTCAAAGCAGTAAGCTCTTCGCTAGAGAGTAGCGGTGCATCAACTTTAATTGCCTGTTCAAGAGCTTCAAGTTCACGCTCAGCTTCAACCTTGGTTTCATGTAAATGGCGAAGGTTTTTATCTTCTTCAGCAAATTGGTAACCTTCTAGCAGTAAACGTTCAGTATCTGCTTCTGAAAGCCCATAGGATGGTTTTATATCAATATGTGCATGAATACCTGAGGTTGTTTCTTTTGCTGTTACAGTAAGTAAGCCATCTGCATCAACTTGGAATGTGACCTCAATACGTGCCTGACCAGCTGTCATAGGTGGAATACCACGTAGAACAAAACGACCTAGGCTACGACAATGTTCGACTAGATCCCGTTCACCTTGTACAACATGTATCAGCATGGCAGTTTGACCGTCTTGATAGGTTGTAAACTCTTGACGCCGGGCTACCGGAATTGCAGTATTACGGGAAATCAGTCGTTCTACCAAACCACCCATTGTTTCAAGACCAAGTGAAAGCGGGGTGACATCAAGCAATAAAGAACCATCCTGGCTGTTGCCAATCAATTGATTGGCTGTGATTGATGCACCAATAGCAACAACTTCATCAGGGTTAATTGTACAGAGGGGTTCTTGATTGAAGACTTCACGTACCGCTTTTTGAACAGCATAAGAGCGGGTAGAACCACCAACCAAAACAACATTCTGAATATCATCAAGTCCAAGTTTGGCATCACGTAAAACACGTTTACAGACACTAATGGTTTTATCTAAGGCAACTTTAATGATGTCTTCGAAAGTTTGGCGATCAAGCATTAATATCTGATCAAGAACTTTTAACTCTACCGAATCTGAATCGGTTAATGCTTCTTTTGCTTTACGGGCAGAAACAACAAAATGCGCATATTCAGCATCATCAAGAGTTTCCAGATTGAGTTGTTTTTTTGCCCATTTTACGATAAGACGATCGAGATCATCTCCACCTAATGCTGTATGTCCACCAGTCGCTAAAACTTCAAAAACACCTTGAGAAAAGCGCAAAATTGAGACATCAAATGTTCCACCACCTAAATCGTAAATAACATAATTTCGATCTGTAGCTAGATTTGACTCTTGATCTAAACCATAGGCAACGGCTGCAGCAGTTGGTTCATTCAGTAAGCGTAGTACGTTAAGACCAGCAAGCTCCGCCGCGTCACGAGTAGCTTGGCGCTGTGCTTCATCAAAATATGCAGGTACGGTAATAACAGCACCATTTATAGGGTTATTTAAACTTTTTTCTGCACGGTCTTTGAGTTGCTTTAAAATATCAGCGGAAATTTCAACAGGTGTTTTGCGACCTTGTGTAGTTTCAAATGCAGGCATTTCATGTTCAGCACCTGATAGTGTATACGGGTGTTGAAACTTGATATCTGCTTTTGAACGACCCATAAAACGTTTAACTGATACAATAGTATTTTTAGGATCTTGGGTAATAAAGGGCTTTGCTTCATAGCCGTAATCTGTTGAGTCTCTGGAATAGTGGACAACAGATGGAAGTAACACACGGTCTTTTTCATCATGAAGAACTTTTGCTTTACCAGAAAGAACGGTTGCAACTAAAGAGTGTGTCGTACCTAAATCTATACCAACAGCAATGCGATGTTCATGTGGCGCACTTGATTGTCCAGGTTCAGCAATTTGCAAGAGTGCCATGTGTTAAATCCCTTGGAAATAAGTCATAAATATTAAATTAAAAATCATCATCTAGACTAAAGTCTTCATCATCTAACAACTGATCTTCCGCTTTATCAATATCGTTCATAACTTTCTGGAAAAAGCGGAGCTTGCGAACAGTATCACGTGCTTCAGCCCAATCTTCACCATCATAATCAATTTTGAATTCACGAACTAAACCATCAATCCATTGTTGAACCTCTTGTTTTAGAGAATGGAGTTGTTCTGGTGAAGTAGCTTCATCTAGTTGTTCACGAATTTCTAACGCGGATTGAAGAAACTCAAAATCATTAATAGACTGATCAAGGTGATGATCCTGCTTTTTGAGTGCCAGTAGATATCCTGCACGACTATCAACACTAGATAAAATCTTAAATGCTTGATTTATTTCACTTGACTTAATCAAGGCTTGGTCTTTATCAGTGGCTTTGTCTGGATGATATTGTTGTTGCAATTTTAAAAACTGATTTTTTAAATCTGCTAAATCAATATCGAGTGCTACAGGAAGATTGAACAGCTCAAAATGATTCATTGGGAGTAAGTTCCAAATTTTAGAGTCTGGATAAAATTATAAAACCATTAATGACTCTGGTAAATGCAATAAAAACAGTGCAATGCACTGTTTTATGCGATAAGGAGAAGAGGGTTATACTGTGAACGATTCACCACAACCGCATTCACCTTTTTTGTTCGGGTTGTTGAATTCAAAGCCTTCATTTAATCCATTTTTGACATAGTCCATTTCTAGACCGTCTAAATAAACCAAGCTTTTAGGATCAACAAAGACCTTGACACCAAACTGTTCATAAACTTTGTCATGTGTATCGATATCATCTACAAACTCGAGTACATACGCCAAACCTGAACAGCCTGAAGTTTTCACACCAACGCGAATACCTTCACCCTTACCGCGATTTTTTAAATAATTGCTGATATGAGTTGCAGCATTTTCAGTTAAATTGATCATGAAAACTCCATTCGATCATCAACGAAAGAAAGATTATGCTTTAGATTTTTTACTACGGTAATCTTCTACCGCAGCTTTGATGGCATCTTCAGCAAGTACAGAGCAGTGGACTTTTACTGGAGGAAGTGCAAGTTCTGTTGCGATATCAATATTTTTGATCGCTTGAGCTTCATCTAAAGTTTTACCTTTAAGCCATTCAGTGACTAATGAACTTGAAGCAATTGCTGAACCACAGCCATAAGTTTTAAAACGTGCTTCTTCAATTACACCGTCATCATTCACTTGAATTTGAAGTCGCATAACGTCACCACATGCTGGTGCACCGACCATGCCTGTACCAACATTTTCAGCGTTTTTATCTAAAACACCAACATTACGAGGGTTTTCGTAATGATCAATTACTTTTTCACTATAAGCCATGATGCTTCTCCAAACCTCGGGGTCAGCGTTGATAATATATTGCTAGTATTTAATATTGGGGCATTTTAATGAAAATCAATGAAATGCCCACAGTGACTGGGGAGAATTAATGTTCTGCCCATTCTACAGAATTGAGATCAATACCTTCTTTGTACATGTCCCAAAGTGGTGAAAGTTCACGTAATTTCTCAACTGCCGATTTGGTAATTGCAATAACGTGATCTATATCAGTTTCAGTTGTATATTTGCCAAAGCTGAAACGAATAGAACTATGTGCAAGCTCATCAGATAAACCTAATGCACGAAGTACATAAGAAGGTTCTAGAGTTGCAGAAGTACAAGCAGAACCTGATGATACAGCAACATCTTTCAATGCCATCATCAATGATTCACCTTCAACAAAGTTGAAACTAACATTTAGATAGTTTGCAACATTATATTCTGGATGCCCATTTAAGAAAACCTGTTCCAAATCTTGTAAACCATTCCAAAGCTTGTCGCGTAAGATACGCAAACGTTTTTGTTCAGCTTCAAGGTTTTTGCCTGCAAGTTCAAATGCTTCACCCATACCTACGATTTGATGGGTTGCAAGAGTTCCTGAACGCATACCACGTTCATGACCACCACCATGAATTTGCGCTTTAATACGGACACGGGGGCTACGGCGGACGTAAAGAGCACCAATACCTTTAGGACCATATACTTTATGACCTGAAAGGCTCATTAAATCAATTTTCATTGTTGAAAGGTCAATTTCAACTTTACCTGCAGCTTGAGCGGCATCTACATGAAGAAATACTTTGTGTGCACGAGTGATTTCACCAATAGCGGCAACATCAGTCACAGTACCAATTTCATTATTGACCATCATTAATGAAACTAAAATAGTATCTGGACGAAGCGCTTTTTCTACCATCTCAGGGGTAATTAATCCAGTGCGAGCTTCTGGCTCAAGATAGGTAATTTCAAAGCCTTCTTCTTCCAACTCACGACAAGTATCTAGAACAGCCTTATGTTCAATCTTACTTGTAATGATATGTTTGCCTTTTGATGCATAAAATTGAGCAACACCTTTTAAAGCAAGGTTATCAGATTCTGTTGCGCCCGAAGTCCAAACGATCTCACGCGGATCAGCTTTAATTAAATTTGCGACTTGTTCACGTGCATATTCAACTTTTTCTTCAGCTTGCCATCCGTAAGCATGTGAACGAGATGCAGCATTACCGAAAATACCATCAAAAGTTAAACATTCCATCATACGGTCTGCAACTTGAGGATCTACAGGTGTAGTAGCCGCATAATCAAGATAAATTGGACGTTTCATGTCAGATACCTGTAACCGATAAAAGGGCTGAATCAATGTTTGCTGGATTTTGGCGTAATGCAACAGTTTGAACGTTGTCACGTGCTACAAGATCAGCAAGTGTGATTTTAGCTAAATAATCGGCAATATGTATGGAGAGTTCTTGCCATAAATCGTGAGTTAAGCACATTGCACCATTTTGGCAGTTCCCTTTATGGTCACAACGAGTAGCGTCAACAGTTTCATTTACGGCTTCAATAATTTCTAATACAGTAATTTCGTTTGCATTACGCGCAAGGTGATAACCACCGTTGGCACCACGAACACTGGAAACTAGACTGTGACGCTTTAATTTGGCAAATAACTGCTCAAGATAAGCGACTGAAATAGTTTGGCGTGCTGCAATTTCAGCGAGGGTGATCGTTTGTTCAGTTGGCTGCAAAGCTAGATCAAGTAGAGCAGTCACTGCGTAGCGACCGCGAGTAGTTAGGCGCATGATTCGATACACATGTTTTAGACTAGATATGATGATTTTATGAATCCTGACTAAAATAGTCAAGTTTTTTAATTAAAAG
>NZ_OOGT01000195.1 GCF_900323515.1 Acinetobacter stercoris
CTATAACAATTATCACTTTTTGAAGTTTTTTTTTAGATAGGATCAAAGTCTTTTAAGTCTGCTTATTAAAAAGCTTAACTAGATATTTATCAAAAAAACTCCTTTCAATAAAAAAATACCCACATTGGGGAATGTGGGCAAAACCTAATAAAAACTCACACTAAGTGTTATTATTTAAATATATAAACCTTTATAAAAAGAACCTGCTAATTGGAAAAAGCAGGTGGATAAAACTTTCAAACTCTAGAAAAATATACCCTAATTTTTGTAGATATGCAATCATAAATCGTATTTTTCTACTACTTGGAAAAATATCTTCTTAAGTGTAAATCAAGGACAACTCACCAATCACTTAATATTTCAAGATTTTTCTATATTTAGTATAGCTTTCAATGTATGATTGACGTTTAATGGCTAATCTAGAAATACGATGTATCTTTGATTAATCTTATTAATAAGCGCTTTTACACTTAATATTCATACCAAATACTTTTAGCTACTGAAATTTTAAAAATCCACATTTCTGTAAGCTAAAAAATACCCACAATATGGGGTAATTGTGGGCAATAAACCGAATAAAAAAATACCTACCCAATCTTAGCTTAAAGTAAGTATGTAAACTGTTAAATAAAAAGTACCCACGTATTGGAGTCGGTGGGTAGGAAACCAAAACTGTTTTTAATGGCGGTTAAATACATAAAACGCCAAGTTATCACAAATATGCCATAACCTGTGCGCACACTCAAGTGGTTTTATTAAAAGTTTCAAAACTAAAGTGTGAATAGCGACATTTAATAAAAGCTAAACCGCATTTTAAATCTTGGCGAACCTGATTAACTGGAATTTCGCAACTTGCTGCAATATCACGTAATGAATTACCTAAAACATGATGTGACCAAACAGATGATATCCACTCTTGTAAAATCTCATCTTCTATTAGCTGGATATCTAAAAATAATCTTTGAATTGCACGTGCTTCATTGCTATCCAGCTCGCAACAAGTACCCTTACGGCGTACACATAGTCGATCTTTTAAATTTTCGTCATTCATATACATAGCAAGCAACTGCTCTCTTTGCTTCTGTGTAATACGTTTGGTAGGCATCGTTTTTACAATTCGAACCATTGTTTCATTATCGCCGTTAATCCATGCCCCTAATTGACGGCACCATTCCTCAAAACTAAACCTAGACCAATCAACTGCCTGCAAAATATGTTTTTTCTCAATGACCACATTCATATATTCGCCCACCGTCAAATCTTTATTTCTTGAAAAAATTGCAACTGTACTGAGTGCCTTTTACCCAGAACACATCTTGTGTTTTACATACCGTCAAGGTATTAGCGGCTGAAAAACCAAGACTAAAAATTAATAAGATTGCAAACCCAACCCACCACATCCACTCATTATTTCTCATTCGATCAACCGCCTAATCTCTTCAATCGCTTTACCGCTTTTTACCTGTTCAGTGCTATATCGATATACCTGATAGCCTAATGCCATGGCTGAGTTGTATTTCTCCATATCGGCGATATAGCCCTTGCCTCGTGTATGTCTTCCATTGCTCCAAACACCACCCTCAACCTCAATCAGAATTTTTGTATTTAAAATATGAAAATCTGCTCTCCATTTACGTTTTGGGTTGAACTGAAACTCATGTTTAAAAATGATGTTATGTGCCTTGAAATGCTGGATCAGGGTTGCTTCACCCTCACTAACTGCTCTCTCGCCTTTGGATTGGCTACGGCGTTTTGTACTTGTTCGCCATGGCTGGGGAAATAGCTTTTTGTATTCAGCGATTGAGATACTAGACACTTACGCTGCACCTCGTAGATTTCCAGTGAATCCAACCTGTTTTAAATAGGGTTCCCATTTTTTGGCAGTATTCGGGTTTTCCAGTTTTATGGCGATACGTGCTGCCAGTTTTTCATAGGATTCTCCTGGTTCACCAAACTTGCCTGAAAATTCAGGATGGTGAGCCAGTTTGCTGGCAAAGGTGAAAATCTGTTTTTCAGACAGTGAGTTTATCGGGGTGTTTTGCCCTGCTCGTTTTGTGTGACCTGATTCCTGATGATTGGCATATTTTGTTCGGTAAGCCTGAATCAGCCAGTCAGCGAAGTAATAATTCATCAGATCATCACAGAGATTCTTTTCAGCATTGTAAATTTCGAAGGCGCGTTTTTCACGTTCTGCCCATTTTGATTTTGTAACAAATTCAAAATCGATACTGTCATCAGCCAAAAATATTTCTTCACGAAGTTTTTTAAAACAAAGCCAATCTTTTTTATATTTAGATTCTAATGATAGATTCTTTGATAGATTCCGTGTCCCAACGTTGGGACTCTTTGACGGAATTGTTGGGACTCTTTCATGGAATTGTTGGTACTGTTCCATTGTTGGAACTGTTCCACTGTTGGTACTCTTTAAATCGGTATTTTCTGCTTTTAAGGGTGCCATTGTTGGTACTGTTTCACGACCATTTACACCGACCAATTGATAGACTTTGACCTGTTTGGTTTTTCCCTTACGTTCACCAGTATCGATAATGAGTCCATCTTCAATCAGTTCATCTATAATTTTTAGGACTGTTTTTCGATCCATTTCGGTATCTTCGACCAGTCTGGTCATACTCGGATAAGCACAATGTTGTTCACAGGCACGATCAGCGAGTGAAAGTAAAACTAATTTTTTAAGTGGTTTTAAAGCCCCACCCTTTTTAACGGGTATTCTGACTTCCCAAGCCCACTTACTGGCATCAAGGCTCATAATCGATCCTCTCTGTATTTGGGTTTTACATAGCCCATGAAAGATTCCACACTGTTGGAATTCACCAAACTTGTGATGATTTGCTTTGCGTACCACTGAGTAATTCGAAAACGCCGTGCCATGAGTTGTGAAAATTCTTCTTTAGTCACTGCTGCATTTTTTTCGTCAAAGCCTTTTGAACGAAGATTGAGTTTTTTCTTCTCAAAAATTTCATTCAGGATTTTTAATGCAGGTTCGTAATAAGACTGGATACGCTGGATTTCTTTATATTCACGCTGACTTTGAAATTCACTATTCATGGAACCTCCGCTATTGCTTGCTCAGCTTTGGTTAAACGGTGTTTGGCTTTGAATTCCGCTGCTGTGGCTGATCGTATGTCTGAAAGTGCAATACATTCCCCTTGTTCCGCATAAGGCTCACCGATATATCCATAAAGAGGATTAATTTCGCTTTGCATTGCAAACACGTACAACGTGTCATCATCGCCGTGGATTTTTACAACCGTGTCATCTGGTAAATAATCACAACCGATTTTCACGGATTCTCGAACCAAGCACGTTTTACACTGCTCATTTTTAAATTCAGTGCATTTGCCTTTGCATGGGTGTTGTGTTAAATTTGATTTCATATTCATGACTCCTCTAGGTTAGTGAATTACAGCCGCTTCTTTTTTTACGGGGGAAGCGGTTTTTATTTGCATTTAAAAAAATCTGTGTTAAATTTGATTCCATATTCAATGCCTTCTAAAGTTTTGAATTGCTAAAGCCTGACTCCACTTAAGTCAGGCTTTTTTAATTTCTAAAATTTGAGATTGATCGCTTGCCTTGGCTTGCCCAACCAATCCCAAGCTCTCCCTTTTCTTCCTATTTTTATTTGCTCTTTCAAGCATTAAGCTAACTTCATGGTATTCACCCATAATTGCTTTTTCTAACAGGATGACAGCTTGATGTGCATAATCTTTTCCACGAACGTCAGCGATCAATCGCAAACGCTCCATCATGTCTGGGAGCATCTTCATACGAAGATCTTCTTTTTCAAGGCTCATGAACTTATTCCTACGCTGAAAGGGTTTGATTACGGACATAATCAAAATCCACATCGGGACATAAGTCATCACAAGACACTTTTCCTTTGCTTGCTTTGTCAATTCTGACTGCAAGTGATGCCCCACATTTTTTATTGACATAAATTATTTGTTGCAAATTCCCAACTGTGGTTAGGCATTGTTTTGCGAACTCGGCTCTTTCATCGGTGCTTAGCTTCATGAAGTAACTTTTAAGTTGTTCTGTGTTGGATTGAGTCATATATCTACATCTCTATAAATATTTAGTAAATACTAATTTTATTTACCAAACATGTCAAATTTATTTTAGTATTTATGAATTTACTTTTTACTAAAAACTATATGAAATACTAAATATGGATAAAGTAGCTTTAAGACGCATAAATTTGCGCACAGCCATAGATGCTGAACTTAGAAGAAAAGGTTTTAAAAATGATGTTACTTTTTGCGAACATTATGATTTAAACCCTAGCCATATCTCACAGCTTATAAATGGTCATGGGAGTTTTGGTGAGCGCGCTGCACGCAATCTTGAAAATAAGGTTGGCTGGGAGATAGGATTACTGGATCTAGAAAGTGAAAATGAGTCCCTCCCTATTACCAAGGGGGATGGTAGTATATTTATTTCTCCAATAGAATTTAAAAGTGCAGATACAAAAGGTAGAACTTCTAATGTTCAAATACCTGTTTACAAAGATGTAAAGGCATCTTGTGGCTCTGGTATAGAGAACTTCCTAGAGGATGTAAGTGAATACCTAGAAATTGATCCATATATTTTAAAAATTATGGGGATTCAAACAAATCCGAAGAATTTACGAATTATTTATTCAGCAGAATACAGTATGTATCCAACCGTAGCTCCAGATAGCCCTTTATTTGTAGATGTATCTGACAAAGATCCTAATGCACTAAAGAATGGGAGTGTTTATGTGTTCACCCATAATCATGAGTTACGTATGAAAAGGGTTTTTGTAAGTTACGCTGGCTCTAAAACCGTAAAACTCACAAGCGACAATCCTGATAAAAATAGATATCCTGATGAATTTATTACAAATGATCAACTTAATGAAATTAATTTTGTGGGTCGATTGGAGTTGGCATTAGTAAAACCATAAACACGGTAAGATTACTAAAGAAGGACAGCAAAATGATCGCAACACTCAATAAATCCAAAACGGCGCTAACAATCAATCGTCAAGAATTTAAATTAGCATTAAGCAAGATTGATGAAGGGATTAATAAACAAATAGCCGCACTTAAAAGAGCTAAGCAAAGCTATGACGCTGCGGAAATGGCACGCGAGGTCATTAGTGAAGCAAATATCTTTGAAGCCATTATTGAGGGCTTTAACGAAGCAGAAGGTACCAATCTAAAGCTGGCTGATATAACCAATCTTGAAGTAGCACAAGGTTGGGTGGATGAGTTTCTGGGGAAGTATTCAGAATGATTAAACCTAAATACTTAAAAATGGGTGGACTGGTCTTAGGGGCTGCCCTCTTATGGGTGCTCATGTTGAGATAAGATTCATTACAGCTTTATATCGAGTAAAAATTAATGATTTCAAAAATACTGATCCTTTTAATAGCTTTACTGCATGTCTACATCTTGGTGCTAGAGATGTTTTTATGGGAAACACCTAGAGGCATGAAAGCTTTTGGGAATACACCAGAGAAAGCAAGAGCGACTAAACCGCTTGCACAAAATATGGGGCTTTATAACGGGTTCTTAGCTGCCGGTCTATTATGGGCAGTTATTGCTCCAAATCACTTTTATCCTAGCTTGGCTTACTTTTTTCTTGGATGTGTTTTAGTAGCTGGTATATATGGTTCAATCACAGCAAGTCGAAAAATCATATTTATTCAAGCCGTTCCAGCTTTGATAACAATACTATCGATGGTATTGGGTTATTAAAACTGCGAACCCGACGCAGCTTAATGATCGGGTGGAGAGATATTTAGGGGATTTATGTGATACCAGAATTCAATATGGCAGGAGTGATTCCTCCTATACGACCTGAGGAACCCGGGCATAGTCCTGACAGATCTCCTTATATTACTGACATAAAAAGTGTAGTAACAAGATTTGCAACTACACCAGCTAGAATTGACATTCTGAAAGGGTTTCTTTCTTACAGGAAAAGCTTTTACGATCTTGGGGTGATTGAAGGTTTTCAGTGGATTGATGGCAGTTTTTGTCAAGATATCGAAAATATTGAGTATAGAGATCCTGATGATATAGATGTTGTGACTTTTTATTACATTCCTCAATTTGAAACTAAGTCAGACAAATCCTTTATAGATGCATTCTTAAACCTATTAGACTCAGATTACACAAAGCCACTTTTTAAAGTTGATGCTTATGGTATGCAATTAGGAACTACTTTTTCTCCAGCCACCGTTAAGCAATTAAGTTATTGGTACAGTATGTGGTCTCATAGAAAAAGTGATAATATATGGAAAGGTTTTGTTCAAGTCCCCCTCTCACCTGAAGCAGACCAACAAGCAAACATTTTCCTAAATGAAATTAAAATAAAGGAGGATAAACAATGAATTATGTAGAATTCGAAAACTTAACCTCTGAAGTTTTAATGCTTGAAAACTTATTGAAGGAAATTCCATCTGAAAATATTTTCGATAGATTCAGTATTGAAAAACGCTTAACGAAGGCTAAAAATAAGCTTGGAACTATAAATCCTCATCATTTATCAAAAAAAGCCAAGCTAACGTTTAGAGGCCCCCATGTAATTGGTAGTGAAGCTATTTCAGCATTATTCGCGTCACAAGCAACTATGCTTTTCTCTGATGCGATTGCTGCAATATCTGCAGCAATGTCAGGAAATTTAAACTACAAAGGAAAGATACCTAAAAAACTAAGTAATCAATTAATGATTACTGGTATGGCAACAGGATCTCTTGGCTTTGAATTTGATCTTCCAAAACCTGATGATAGTGACCTCTATGCAGCCCCCCCTATAGTCGAGTCTGCATTAGAAGAAATTTCAAAACTTTTCCAAATATCTGCGTTAGGTACTGACGAAGAATTAATTGATGTTATTAGCGACATCCATCCTAGAGCAGCAAAAACAGTATTTAATTTTCTAAAATTTCTTCAAGACCAAAGTTCGCTTTGTGGATTTGAATTTAGCAATAGGTTTTTTAGATTCAGTGATCAGGAACAACTTGCTAGAGCAATTAGAAGATTAGATAGCAATAACATTCGTGAATCAATTCAGCCTTTCAAAGGGGAGTTTCAAGGGGTTTTACCTAACTTAAGATCATTTGAATTTAAGTCATATGAAGAAGATAAAGTTATTCGTGGAAAGGTTGATTTAAAAATAGATGATCCTGATATTATTAATCGCGAATGGCTCCATAAGGCAATATTAATTAATATTATTGTTACCCAAGTTGGAGATAGCCAACCTCGTTTTACTATAGAAAGTTTAGATAATATACGCTTACTCTAATCTTTCTGCCAAATCCAACAACCCACCCAGCGTGGGTTTTCTTTTAAATAAAAATAGGATATAAATTAACCAAGATCACAAAGATGATCGAAGCTTAATCAGCCTAACCCTGTCCATGCGGGGTTTTCTTTTGTCTGTTATAGCATAAAACTAAATTAATTCACTAATATTTAGTAAATACGATTGACATTATAT
>NZ_OOGT01000422.1 GCF_900323515.1 Acinetobacter stercoris
TGCAATAAAATAGTAAAATGTTAACGTTTGAATATCTCTAAAGATTCCACCAATAAAAGCAATAGCAGTAAGTATTGCGCCAATAACTCCTAACAAAAAAAGCCAAAAAGTTCTAGCATATGCAATAAATATGGTACCTGTTGTACTTAATACTGCTTGAACTATAGCTGTTGGTGCTAACCATATTAATAAATCACTAATTAATGACCATTTACTATTAAAAAAAATATTAACAAAATCCTTCGAAACAGCAAGTAACCCGATCATCAATGGAGAACAAATTGATNAAATCATAAATAAACATTTTAAGTAATCTGTTTTATTTTTCTCAATATTACTTAAATCTTTTGTAATATGAGGTAAAAATGCTCTAGATATAACAGAGGTTAAACTTTGAACAGGAAATAACATAATTCTATAAGCTAAGGAATAAGCTCCTAAGATAGATGTAGAAAAGAAGCGACCAATAAGAATTGAGTCTAAGTTCCTTGTAAAATAATTTATTAAATTAAATAAAAAAAGATTACCACTAAAGCCTAAAACACCTCTTAATTCCTCTTTATTTACTTTACTCCATAAACTTAATTTTAACTCTGAGAAATATATAACTAAAAAAGAAAACAAAAATGAACTTAACAATATCTGAGCAACTAAGCTATACACTCCATAGTTTAAGTTTGCTAAAAAAATAGCAACAAACAAACCAATTAAACTTGACAATATTTCAATTTTAGCTAAAATATTAAATAGCTGTAATTTCTCAAAATTAGACTTATGAACAATACTACTAGCTATTATAGGAAATGAAAAAGACAATAATAACAACACAGAATATAGTTTTTCCTGTCTAAAATAATGTACCAATAATGGTGTCACTCCTATCACAATTATCATTACAACAAAAC
>NZ_OOGT01000047.1 GCF_900323515.1 Acinetobacter stercoris
TGTTAAAATATATGAAAATGATAATCATTTGCAATTAATTGTGAGTTTATGTAGTATTGCCTCCGAAATATTCATATTTTCTTCATAATCTGGTTGGTTTGAAATGAATTCTCCTTTTAAAAGATCGTTGTTAGCTTCGGCTATTTTTATTAATTTTTCGGGGTATAGTTTTGCAGAAAGCCTTACTCAAGAAGAACAAAATCAAAATAAACTGGAAACAATAGTACTGACAGCAAGCGGTCAGGCAACAGATATCAAAGATGCCCCAGCTTCTATTTCTGTCATCACTGCTGAAGATATAGCAAAGCGTCCAGTAGCTAGTCTGGCTGATTTGATTAAACGTGTTCCTGGTGTGACAGGGGGATTAAGTACAAATGGAGATGGTTCAAAAATAAAACTTCGTGGTTTGCCTGAAAATTACACACTAATCCTTATTGATGGTAAAAGAATAGGTTCTTCAAGAGACACCAATTATCGACCTGATCTGGGACGTCAAGACCTAAACTGGATTACACCAGATATAATTGAGCGTATTGAAGTTGTCCGTGGTCCGATGTCTTCACTATATGGCTCTGATGCTATGGGAGGGGTGATTAATATTATTACCAAAAAAATTCAGGATCATTGGGGGGGTTCTGCAACATATAATTATACCCAACCAACGACTTCGGGTGATCGTGGACGTACATTTCAAACAGGAACAATGCTGTCTGGACCTCTAGCAAATAATGTTGGTTTGCGTTTAAATGCCAGCCAGATACGTAGAGAATCTGATAAGGATTTTGTAAATTATTCTGTTCCTAGAGGTGGTAATAGCAATTTAAATAGAATTGATGGTACAACAGGTTACATTAATAATAATTTTGGCGGGCTTTTAAACTTTAAGTTGAATGATCAACATGATCTTTCATTAGAGGCACGCTATGGCGTAGAAAAAAATCTACGTTCAGAAGGAATAACTACGATTGACCCATCTAGTGGAAAAATAACAAAACAGAATGGGACTAATAGTTGGGGAGCTTCAAAATTAGAAACGCATGGTTATACGGCTTCGTGGGATGGGCGCTGGTCAAATGACATTAGCTCAAAATTGTCAGCTTACTATAATGATTATGATCAGTCTGGTGACGGGACAACAGCGAAATCCAATGAAACGGTAGTTGAAGGTAACATTAATGTTCCTTTTGAATTTTTAATACCAAACACCTTGACTTTTGGTGGGCAATGGCGTCGTCAAGAGCTAAATAATACTGATACTATTGGTACACCATTGACTGATGATAAAGGGATGGTAATTAAAGACAAAAATGGAAATCCTGTTACGAGTTATGATGGTAAAAACTATGTTGGAGCTTCAAAGCTAGATGGAAAAACATGGGCCTTATTTATAGAAGACACGCTTGATATAGGAGACAAGCTAAAACTTACTTTGGGTAATCGCTATGATCACGATGATAAGTTTGGCGATCATCATAGTCCACGTGGATATCTTGTTTTTTCTCCAACAGACAATTGGACAATTAAAGGTGGGGTAGCATCAGGTTTTAGAGCACCAACCATTAAAGAAAGTACTGCAGGTGCGGCAACTAAATCTCGGGGTAATGGTTGTACAAGTTTAAAAGGGACTGAGTGGATAGATGAAAATAAACAGAAACACATTTATACAACAGGGGCATGTTATATGGCAGGTAATGCCAACTTAAAACCTGAAAAAAGTACCAATTATGAAATTGGTATTAATTATACAGGGCATGATTCTAATATCAGCTTGACATATTTTTATACCGATTTTGAAAACAAAATCGAATATGCTCCATTAGGAATTTATAATGGAATATGGTGGACGCAACTTCAAAATATCCAAAAAGCCCGAACGAAAGGTCTTGAGTTCAGTGCAGCTATCCCATTGTTTGACCGGTTAAACTGGACAAACACAGCAACTTATTTCTTTGAATCTAAAAATTTGGATACTGGAAAGGCATTGATTAATACACCAAAGTTAACAGCCACATCATCTTTGGATTATAAAATTACTGATCCTTGGTCGGTGAATATTCTAGCTGAATATGTAGGTAAACAATATACTACAAATGCAACTCAGAGTAGTGTTTTACAAAAACCACATACGATAGTAGGTTTGGCTACAAATTATGTTGTGAATGATAATGTTACTGTTCGTGCGGGTATTAATAATTTATTTGATAAACAGATGGCGAAGAGTAGTTCCGACTACTATTTGGAAGGGCAATCAGCATTTGTTGGAATGACACTAAAATTTTAGTGTCAAATCCTTATAGAAAAAGGCGCATTACGCGCCTTTTTCTATATTTAAAATTTGTAAAGCTTGTTCAGAATAATAAAATTTTTCTAAATAATGACGTGCTCGGGTACGTAAATGCCCTGAAGAAACCATTTGTTGAATAATAGGTTCAAGGAGTTTTTGTAATTCGTTTTGAATGAGCGCTTCATCAATATTGATATCACGAAAGATCAGATCAAAATTACGCTCTTGATTACGTACATACCACGCATAGACACCATCATGGATCTGTTTTTTTAGATAGTCTGTCTGACGTAAATGTTCCCAGACTTCATGACCTAAAGCTACTGTTTTTGGGAGGTCATTGACTTCAATATAACTTTTGATTGTAGATAGCGGTACGGCTTTGATCTTATGCCAGAGATTTGCCTGAAAGTGATAAAGCTTATTGTCATCAAAGTTCTGGTTTAAAATATTTTCACTTAATTGGCTAATTTTAATAATATTTTTTTGAAGATAGTGTTTAACAGTATCGTCAAGATTGGTATCTGTAACTGATTCCAGAACAGATTTTCCCATTTTCATAAAACGTCCCACACCAGGAACTTTTTTATTCATGACTGAATTATCAATATAGTCTTGGATGGAATGATGAATGAGCTGGGTCAGGGTATCTGAAAAAGAAGGATTATTGACAATCCTTTTTATTAGGGCTTTACGATGACCTGACTTGCTTGAAATATATAGTGCAATTTTATCAATCGTTATTACGGGAATGATGTCTTCTACCTTGGTTTCATCATTGACAGGATGAACCAGTGCAAAACGAATATGTTCAGCAATCTGTTCAATTAGAAAATTACTTGCAGGTGTAGCTAAAATTTGTTTCTGAATCAGATGATTGATATCTTCTAAACTCCACAACTCTTGCAGACGTTTTTGTCTAAGCCAGTGGTAGAAGTTTATGAATTCCGTTTGTATCGTTTCCGGTTCAGAAAATTCTTGATCTAAAAAAGCCAGATGGGCTTCAATTAGTTGTTCAATAAGCGGGTTTTTCATAAATTTCTACCCTTTATACCTTTAATTATGGGGTTGGGAGGTTATTTACTTTTCTTAAAAAAGGTAAATAGTTCTGAATAATAAGTTGATCAGCCTCAAGCACTGGCACGTGACCCACGTGTTCTAGCACAATAGGCGTCTCAGCTTTTTTTAATTTGCTTTTTAGCTCAGTAGCAATTTCTACATTGGCAATCTTATCTTGCTTCCCCCAAATGATAAGGGTAGGTGCCTGAGTATTTGCCAACATTTTATTAAAAGCAGTTTTATTATAATACTGATTAATATTACTTATTTCATTGATTACTTTTGAATTTTCCTCAGATTCAGCAATGAGTGCTTTTTCCTGCTCTTTTTTAATCACACCAGGAATAAAAGGCGGGTTTGACATCATGGTTTTCATTACATAATCATAATCACCAGGCTTAGACACTATGAGCTGTTTTAGATAAACAGGATTTTTTAAATAGACTGTATTACTGTTGTTAAATGGTCCACCGATACTCATTAGAAGCAAGCTTTTGGTATCTTCTGGATATTTTGATGCATAAAATAACGCTAAAGATCCACCTATCGAATGACCAGCAATATTTAAATTATTTTGGATACTCGCCGTTTCGATAAAACGTCGTAATTGTTCAGTGACATTATTTAAAGATAAATCATATTCGGCAGGAAACAGCTTTTTATTAGAACTTGGCAGGTCGGGTATGACAACATGAAAGTATGGTGTTAAATCATGTGCGATTTTGTTCCAGCTATCCCGATTACTGCCCAATCCATGTAAAAGAAGGATAGTGGGATTTTTGATATTACCACCTTCACTATAAGTCCATGCTATATCGCCAACACGTAATGTTTTGCTGGTTAAACCAGCCCATGCTCTCTCTTCTTGCTGAATTTTTAGATAATCAATACGTTCTTCAGTCGCATTTGCCATGTTATTAAAACTTAATGCTGTCAAACCAAGTGTAATAGCAAGACAGAAGTGTGCCATTTTATGAGAGAGCGTTCGAGTCATTCAATTTTTCCTTTTAAATCGGCTCGCATTATATAAAAGCATTTTTATCATGATTGAAGTGATTTGTTTATGCATTGTTGTGGATTTCACATATTGTCTGATTTGTGGTCAATATGCTGGTTTATGTTAAAAAATGGAATTTGTTTAAATAGTTAATTTTCAAAAAAATCTAGGAAAAATGTTATTTAATAGACATTTAAAATAGATCATTTGAAAAAATAACAAAAATTGTAACAGAGTTTATTTTTTGCAAGTGACATTCAAAATTCACAGCATTAAAATGGTCAGAATATCCAAATACCAAATATATGGGAAAAAACATGCTAACTGCTCAAGAAGCTTTAGATCGTTTAAAACAGGGAAACCAGCGTTTTGTTAATGGTGAAACACAGCACATTAAGCTTTTAACGCATCAACAACGAGCTGAGATGGCAGAAAGTCAGGATCCTTTTGCAATTGTTTTAGGTTGTTCCGATTCGCGTGTTCCAGCAGAAATGGTTTTTGATCAAGGACTAGGAGATCTGTTCGTCATTCGTGTTGCTGGTAATATTGTCGCTCCATCACAAGTAGGCAGCGTAGAATTTGCAGCGGAGAGTTTTCATTGTCCAGTCGTTGTTGTGTTAGGGCATACACACTGTGGAGCGATCAGTTCAACTATCGCTGCATTACGTAATCCTGATCAACCACCTTCTGCAAACTTGATGTCTATTGTCAATCGTGTACGTCCATCTGTAGAAATTCTGATGCAAACCGAGTTAAAGGATGATTTAACAAAGTTATCTATGCATGCCGTGAAGTCAAATGTATTTGCATCAGTTAACCAGTTACGTCATGGTTCAGCTGTTCTGGAAAATCTGATTGCTAAAGGCAAATTGAAAGTTGTGGGTGCAGAGTATTCATTGGAAACAGGTGAAGTAACTTTCTACGATTTTTAAATGAATGAATAATAAAAAGTCAGTAATTATACTGGCTTTTTATTATTCAGCCTGAACTCTCTGATCTCGAAGTACTAAACAAAGTGCCAGCAATGCTAAAAATACAATTAAAGAACCATAAATATTTGCACTGTTAATCAAGCCAATTTTATTAACCAGATAACCCGCTATAATAGCTGGAATACTAAAGGCAAGGTAACTCTCTACAAAAAATGCCGCCATGAGACCAGCGCGTTGTTCTGGCTGGGCGAGTGGCATGACGGAACGAATTGCTCCCATAAATCCTGAGCCAAATCCAATACCAGCAATAATTGATCCTGAAAATAACAGCGTTGCCTGAGTTAAGTTAACACCCAACAGAATAATTAGAGCACCAATCATGATGGTAATCGTACCAGTAAGTAGAATGATTGAGGTTTTGGATTGTCTTAATAAGAATATGGCAATTGCTCCCGAAATTGTAAGTGCAATAAAACTTAAGCCACTTAACCATGCGGAATGTGTATTGAATGCTTTAGCGAGTAGCGATGGCATTAAAGACAGATAAAAACCACTTACCATCCAGAGGGCAATATTGACTGGGCTAACCTTAAGCAGAGCATGTCTTGCTTGAACAGGGATTGCCATTTTAGGCTTTAAAGATGCCCATGCCCCGACTCTTTTTTTAGCTGTTTCAGGAGCTATGCAGCATAGGCAGAGCTCAATAAATAAAGTAAAAATAAGGACTTCAAAGATTAACTGCAGTGGAAACGTTGAAAATTGCAGGATTGTGCACGCAATAAGTGCCCCAAAGGCCATACCAATCATTGGACAAATACTGTTAATGAGAGAGCCATGTTCTTTGCTTAAATCCAGCAAAGAAGCGCCAATCGCAGAAACAGCTAATCCAGTTGCAACTCCTTGCAATGCCCGGGCAATAAATAACATCACTGGAGCAGAAGCATATAAAAATAAAACCATTGAGCTGATTTGCAAGACAAGTGCCAAAAGAATGACAGGCTTACGTCCTATATAGTCAGAAAGTGAGCCAATGACCAGCAGTGATGCTAGTAAAGAAAAAGCATATATAGCAAAAATTAATGTCAATATAACAGGGGAAAAAAGCCAGATTTGTTGATATAGGCGATATAACGGTGTCGGGGCGCTCGAGGCTGCCATAAATGTCATTAGGGTTAAGGTATGCAGAATCAATGCAGATTTTGGGCTTAATCTGAATCCAGCATTGGGGTGTTTTAAACTTGAATTATTCATACAAAGCCCATACCATAAAAGCTAATATTTAGCTTTTATACACGAAACGATTTACTAACGCAAAGATTTTGCTTTAATGAAATTGATGGTTTTGTGTAAAATATCTTCAATTTTTTGATAAATCACATGATATATCAAATCAGGCGGTTTCAAATGACAAAAAATGTTACAGGTTTACGTCCTGGTGGTCGAAGTGCAAGAATTCAGGAAGCAGTTCATTGTGCTGTACTGGCATTACAACAAGAATTGGAACAGAGCCAGATTACTGTTCCAATGATTGCCATGAGAGCTGGTGTAACACCCTCTACGATTTATCGGCGTTGGGGGGATATCCAACAGCTTTTTTCTGATGTAGCTTTTTCAAAGTTACAGCCTGACAGTCTTCCCCGGGATTTAGGTTCATTTCGTGAAGATTTATATGCTTGGGTTGAACAGTATTATGAAGAATACTCTTCATCAGTCGGGCGTGCGTTATTGAAAGATGTACTGGCTGCTCA
The DNA here is from genome assembly GCF_900323515.1 of Acinetobacter stercoris. GTDB lineage: Bacteria > Pseudomonadota > Gammaproteobacteria > Pseudomonadales > Moraxellaceae > Acinetobacter > Acinetobacter stercoris. The sequence goes on from NZ_OOGT01000047.1 coordinate 7,021, forward strand.
AGATACACAAACTGCTGAACGTTGTTATGATTTGGTCAGTCAACAGCTTGATGTGATAAGGGAAAGAGCGATCCAGCGAAATGAGAATTTTATAGAAAACCGGCTTATTATCGAGATTGTAGTTGCACCATTAATTTATATGATTTTATTTTCAAGTCAGCAGCTTGATCTGGATTTTGTGCATAAACTTTTAATACGTTTGTTTGAAGACCAATAGCTTATAGCGCAGATTTGATATATGGATAGGCATTGTCCAGTAAAATTTTTTGTGCCTGTGCATTTGGATGAATCAAATCTTGCTGCATAAAGTTTTTATTGCCAGCAATACCCTGCATAAAAAATGGTAATAATTTGATATTGTATTTTTGACTAATGATTTTGTAGTTATTCTCAAATGCTGTGCTATAGGCAGTGCCATAGTTTGGTGGAATTTTCATTCCAAATAAAATGACTTTTGCATCAGCTTTCTGGCTTAATTTTACCAGATTTTCCAGATTTTTTTGGATCATTTGCGGTGGTTGACCACGTAACCCATCATTACCACCTAATTCAATTACTACGATATCAGGCTTATGTGTTTGTAAAAGTTTTGGAAGTCTAGCCAATGCGCCACTGGTTGTCTCACCACTGACACTTGCATTGACCACTCTATGCTGTTTCGGATACTGTTGATTTAATCTTTGCTGTAACAAATTGACCCAGGCTTGATCTGGATTGATACCAAAGCTTGCACTAACACTATCACCCAGAATCATGATGGTTTTTGCAAATACAGTAAGAGGGCTTAGACTCAATGCAATAATCATGAGTCTAACTAAATAATTTCTCAATATTTTTATATTTACAATTTTCATAGTCTGCATAGGTTTTTGTATGGTCCAGCTTGCTTCAACAACATCTATCATGCCACAAGCCATTATATCTGCACATGGGCTAACACAGCACATTCAATTACATAATAAAAACCTAACGATTTTATCTGGGCTAGATTTAGAAATTTTTGCAGGCGAACAGGTTGCAATTACAGGTCGTTCAGGTTCTGGAAAATCAACTTTACTCGGAATTTTGGCAACACTGGATCAGGCATCTGCTGGACAACTATATGTTTGTGGTGAGCCAATACATGAACTTAATGAAGAACAACGAGCCAATGTCAGGCTTAAACACATTGGTTTCGTATTCCAGTCTTTTCAACTCTTGCCACATTTATCTGCTCTTGAAAATGTGATGTTACCGCTACGATTACATCGGGATTTTCATTATAAAGAAGCAGAACACAAAGCCTTAAAGTTGCTTGAACAGGTGGGGTTGGCTGATCAGACTGGTCAAACACCTAAAGTCTTGTCAGGTGGAGAGCAACAACGTGTTGCTATCGCACGTGCACTGATTACTGAACCTGATATTGTCTTTGCTGATGAGCCTACGGGCAATCTGGATGGGCATACTGCTACAGAAATAGAACAGTTACTGTTTGATTTAAATCAAGCTTTGGGAACAACATTAGTTTTGGTTACACATGACCCTAAACTGGCTGCACAGTGTCAGCGGCATTTTGAACTCGTTGATGGACAACTTATTGAGCATTCATCTAAACAAGGTGTCAGGGCATGATGGGATTATTCAAACCTTTACTCCGTCAGAGTTTTCAAAGTACAGGAATTTATTTGCTCATTATTGCCTTGAGCTTGGCAATTAGTGCAACGACTGCATTAAAGTTTAGTAATGATCAGGTACAACATGCGGTCGAATTACAGGCAGCAAAAATGCTAGCTGCTGATCTGGTATTAAGTGACCAGCAACCGATACAACAGAACTGGAAAATACAAGCGCAACGCTTAAATCTAGAACAGTCTGAAGTGACGATGTTTGGTTCAATGGCACATACCAATGACCAGTTTGTGATGGTAAATGTTAAAGCTATTGATTCGGCATTTCCACTGCGAGGAGAATTGACTGTTCAGCCTATGGCTAAGCAGATTAAATCAGGTGAAGTCTGGTTGAGTCAAAGGGCAATGGATCTGCTTCATGTCAATATCAGGGATGATATAAAAATTGCCGATGGGACATTTAAGGTTGCTGCAAAAATTCAGCATGACTCAAATCAGGAGATCGGTTTTTCGGCATTTTCTCCAACTGTTATTATTAGTCATCAGGATATTGCCAAAACAAATGCCATTCAGACAGGAAGTCGTATTGAATATCGACTGCTCCTTTCAGGAAGCCCTAAGCAAGTCCAAGCTTATAAGCAACTATTTCAGCAGTTTGAAAATAAAGAAAAAAATAAAAACCAGTTACAACCTCAAACTCAATATTCTGAATCATCTACAGAACAAGCCATTGGGGCAGCAAGTACCTTAAAACTTCGAGATGCTGGCGATGCCAACACACGGTTAATGAAACCGATTCAAAATCTGGATACATTCTTAAAGCTTGCCAATATTTTGACCATATTATTATGTGGTATTGCAATTGCTTTAACCAGCCAGCGTTATGTACAGCAAAATCATGATCATATTGCTCTCATTCGTTGTTTGGGGGCAAAGCGAAGCCAGATTTTAAATGCTTATGTTTTATTACTATTGATTGTTGTGGGGATTTCCATACTTATCGGTAGTGTTTCGGGGCTTATACTTGGGTATGCATTATTAGAATTGATGCTGGGGCTTATTCCAAATCTTGAACTGCAATTTTCATTGTTCGACTTATTGTTAGGTCCATTACCTATTGCGATTTTTACCAGTGCGATCGTACTTTTTGGTTTTGTTTTGCCGAGTCTTTGGGCACTGTTAAACACACCACCTATTCGAGTCATTCGGCAACAAGAAAAAAATGTGATGTCACTTGCTGCAATGATCGGGATCGGAATTATAAGCTTGATTATATTCAGCTTTGTCTTGACTTCTGATTTAAGATTAACGGCTTTAGTCATTACAGCCGTTATTTTGTTAAGTGTACTTTTATATTTTTTAGTTTGGGGAATACTTAAACTCTTTAAGGCTCTGAAAAATCAGATTTCAAGCTATGTCAGGACGCCATCACAAACTGCTTTGCAAGTGACTGCTTTGGCTTTGGGGTTAAGCCTGATTACGGTACTTGCTGTTCTAAGAACTGATTTGCTGGAACGATGGCTGCAACAGTTACCAGCAGGAACACCAAATCAGTTTGTCTATGGTCTACCTCCATTTGAACTACAACAATTTAAACAGCAGTTAAAGCAGCATCAGTGGAAAAGTACAGCACTGTATCCAAATATTCGTGGTCGTCTAGTGGCTAAAAATGGTCAAGCATTTCCCAATGAAATCATAGAGAAAAAAAATTCGCTGAAACGGGAGCTTAATTTGACTCAGACAGAACACTATCCAGAAGACAACAAAATACTTGCTGGTAACATGGTTTTGAAAAATGTAGGTGATGTCTCGGTAGAGTCCAAACTGGCAGAGGAGTTGGGAATCAATGTTGGTGATAAACTGACATTTAGTCTTCCGGAAGGGCAGCTTATAGGCAATGTTGTCAATATCCGTTCAGTTGAATGGCAAAGTTTTAGCCCTAATTTCTTTTTTATTTTTGCTCCAAATACCTTAGATGAAAATGCAGGTAGTTATCTGGGGAGCTTTTATGTCCCCGCAAATGAAAAAAAGCAGTTAGTTAGTCTGGTTCAGCAATTTCCGAATACAGTATTTATTGATGTTTCATTAATTTTAGATGAAGTTGCTCGTTTAATTAATGTGTTAGTACAAATCGTGACTGTGCTTGCCATATTAGTCAGTTTATCGGGGTTTTTAGTCCTTATAGCATGTATTAATTTACTGATGGACGAGCGGAAAAGGGAAGTTGCCTTACTTCGTTCGTTTGGTAGTTCCAAAGCCAAACTTAAAAATATGATGAGTATGGAGATCGGTTTTATCGGATTGATGGCAGGAATCGTGTCTTGTTTCTTTGCTGAAGTGATCAGTGCGATTGCAAGTTATAAGATGGAGTTGATTATTCAAGTACATTGGGAGATTTGGATTATTTTACCAGTCGTTATGACGGTGTTATGTATGCTCATCGGACGTTACCGTTTGAGTTATTTAAGTGAGATTCCACCTTTACAGAGTTTAAGGGAAATCAATCAGTGATTCCTGGATTTAGCTTCGATTTTATGTTGTGAGAAAGTTATTTTTAAATCAATCAATTAGGATGTTCGTTGGAAATAAAGTGTTAATGATAAAAAATATGCTATCTTATTTATATCACTAGGGTTTTGTTTTTTAAACTCTAGTTCACCATCGTGTAGATGGTTTAGAAGACTTTGATTCATCCTCTGTTAAACCCACGCCTGTTCACCATCGTGTAGATGGTTTAGAAGATAAGTTGACCATGCTCATTCATTTCATAAATGTTCACCATCGTGTAGATGGTTTAGAAGGTAAGCATAGCGAGGATCAAATTGATTACCCAGTTCACCATCGTGTAGATGGTTTAGAAGATCCTTTGCCAAAAGTTGAGAATGAACTTAATGTTCACCATCGTGTAGATGGTTTAGAAGAAAGTATTCCAACTCTATCCTTAATTTCATTAGTTCACCATCGTGTAGATGGTTTAGAAGCATTGCCCCAGCAGCGCCCTGCCAGTTCTTGATGTTCACCATCGTGTAGATGGTTTAGAAGTTGATAGTGAATCGATAGGTAAAGAGCTAGATGTTCACCATCGTGTAGATGGTTTAGAAGAAGATGGATCAAATCCTTTCCAGTCTCTTTGAGTTCACCATCGTGTAGATGGTTTAGAAGTCCGCACCGCCATTGCTTCGCATGACGAAGATGTTCACCATCGTGTAGATGGTTTAGAAGTTGTTACGTGCCGTCTTACTGAATGCATCTTCGTTCACCATCGTGTAGATGGTTTAGAAGAATATTTAAAACCAAGAATTGGCTTATTAAGTGTTCACCATCGTGTAGATGGTTTAGAAGAGTGTGAAGCGTGGATCTGCCAGCCTGATTCAGTTCACCATCGTGTAGATGGTTTAGAAGTGATTCACGAATCGAAGATTGACGTCATTCAAGTTCACCATCGTGTAGATGGTTTAGAAGTTGGTAGGGGATATATTTACTCAGGATTACCTGTTCACCATCGTGTAGATGGTTTAGAAGAGTCGTCATATTCGGCTGCCCGTGGTGCATTAGTTCACCATCGTGTAGATGGTTTAGAAGGTGTTCGCGCCAATCATGGAAATTCTTGTTCAGTTCACCATCGTGTAGATGGTTTAGAAGACTTTGATTCATCCTCTGTTAAACCCACGCCTGTTCACCATCGTGTAGATGGTTTAGAAGTCGTAGCAATAACCACAGCAGTTGATAAAAGTGTTCACCATCGTGTAGATGGTTTAGAAGCATATCATTTAAGCTTTGATTTGCTTTTTTGAGTTCACCATCGTGTAGATGGTTTAGAAGACGCTCATCACCCATCCAGTTTTCATCAAAATGTTCACCATCGTGTAGATGGTTTAGAAGAAAACACATCCAGTGGTTTTGAGTAATCATTAGTTCACCATCGTGTAGATGGTTTAGAAGGTAAATATCTAACCCAATAAATGCGAAATACTGTTCACCATCGTGTAGATGGTTTAGAAGCTTAGTGCAATCTGCATCTTTCTTATATTGCCGTTCACCATCGTGTAGATGGTTTAGAAGTTAATTATGAATGTAGGGCATTGATTATCCCCGTTCACCATCGTGTAGATGGTTTAGAAGAGATAATGACCTCCATGCAGAATATAGGTTCAGTTCACCATCGTGTAGATGGTTTAGAAGTTACAGCAAAAGTAACTTTTTATATTTCTATTGTTCACCATCGTGTAGATGGTTTAGAAGAATAATCAAGTTTGTGGTAAATCATTAATAACGTTCACCATCGTGTAGATGGTTTAGAAGAAAGCCAAAGGGCATCATTATTGACCACGTTGGTTCACCATCGTGTAGATGGTTTAGAAGGACAATTTATTAATGCGCATCAGCGACGTGAAGTTCACCATCGTGTAGATGGTTTAGAAGAAATTGTTATCCGTCATCCAAATATCCACGTAGTTCACCATCGTGTAGATGGTTTAGAAGCGACGGCTAAAGACCCTCGGACTTTTCACAGTGTTCACCATCGTGTAGATGGTTTAGAAGAAAAATGCACTGTCGGGGAAATTGTCACTTCTGTTCACCATCGTGTAGATGGTTTAGAAGCGCCCCACCGAGTCGCTATCTCTATATATTCAGTTCACCATCGTGTAGATGGTTTAGAAGAAATACAGAATTAACAGATTATCCAGCTAATTGTTCACCATCGTGTAGATGGTTTAGAAGTGCAATGGATATTGTGCTTGAGATTTATTCAGGTTCACCATTGTATAGTGATTTATTAAATGAGGTCTAAATCATCCAGAAATAGATCTCATAGGTTTTCTACATTCCCAACTGATCTTTCATTTGTACCCAAATTTCTTGCCAAACTGGAGCAATAGGTTGCACAAGTTTCATTAAATATAAATAGATGAAATATGTTGCGATGATAGCAGCAATCAAAATAATGATTCTTGAGAGCATGCCCATTTTTTTCCGTTCAACATAATACCACGCGATAGCCAAAACAGCTCCCATGATCATTCCACCGACATGTGCTGCATTATTAATGCCAGAAGCTAGCATTCCGAAAGCCAAATTGATCACCATAATGGTGATCAATGATTTTTTATCGAGTAATAAACGCTGATGGGGCAAAGGTGAGAAAAAAGACAATGCTGTTAATGCACCACCAATTCCCATAACTGCACCTGATGCACCTGCACCAACTTTGGGTAAAAGATCGGGACTAAAGTTTTGAAGGAGTTCATAACTATGCTGAATATCGATATAGCCACTGAGTAGACTACCAGAAATGCCCGCAAGTAAGTAAAGTCCAAAAAAATACAGGCGACCAAACAAAACCTCAGCAATATTACCAAAAACATATAGCGCCCACATGTTCATCATGAGGTGGATCAAACCAAAATGAAAAAACATGCTACTAAAAATACGATAGGGTTCTTCGAGATAGGTTAATGGTGCATAATCAGCACCCCAGCGAAGAGCATCAACGATTTGAGGATTGCTAATATTGACACCACTGAAGATTTCCAGAACAAATAAGCCAACATTGATCGCAATAAAAAGAGCAGTGATTTTGCCAATTTTAAAGCTTGATTGTGTATAAACTGGCGGTGGATTATATTCAGCCATGCATTATATTTCGTTTGCGTAAGATATTTATTTGTAGCTTAGCATGAATTTTCCAGAAATCAGGAGTAACTGACTGACATGAAAGCTTTTATTGTTCGTATTTTGTTGATTATTGTCAGTCTATTTTTAATTGTACAACTTTGGATTTTTGGAAGTCTAGTCTGGTGGAGAACCAATCCCGTTGAAACGACCATGCTCATGCGTGTGACTTATTGGTCGGATCAGGTAGCAATTAAGCATGAATGGAAAGCCTATGATGACATTAGTGACAATTTTAAACATGCTGTCGTGGCAGCTGAAGATGCGAAGTTCATGAACCATCATGGTTTTGATTGGGATGGGATAGAAGATGCAGTGCATAGAAATCTGAAAAATGACAAAGTCGTGGCAGGTGGATCAACAATATCCCAGCAGCTTGCCAAGAACTTGTTTTTGTTTAATAAAAGATCTTTTGTTCGAAAAGGACAGGAAGCAATTGCAACATTGATGATGGAGCGGATGTGGAGTAAAAGGCGCATACTGGAAGTGTATATGAACTCTGTAGAATATGGTGATCATATCTTTGGAATCGAGGCTGCTTCACAATATTATTTTCATAAAAGCTCAAGAAGTTTAACGCGTTCGCAGGCTGCATTTTTAGCCGCTATTTTACCTGATCCAAAGTTTTATCAAGATCATCGTAACAATCGTAAGCTGCAATATCGCATGCGTTTGATCATGAAATATATGCGCTCAACTCATATTCCCGATTAATTTTTAAAAATCAGAGCTAAATGGTAGTGGATTGTCTATTTTTTTTAGCGTTTTTATGAAATTGTCACAAATTTGAAGCATACTTATAGATAACCCTAGAATTTCAGGTTTGTGGCATGAATACAGCAGTGACAACGACTCCAGCAGAATATACTTATAATGATCGCTATATTAATCGTGAATTGTCTATTTTAGATTTCCATTTGCGTGTTTTGGAGCAAGCGGTTGATCCGTTGCATCCACTACTTGAGCGTATGAATTTCCTGCTGATTTTTTCCCGTAATATGGATGAGTTCTTTGAGATTCGTGTAGCTGGGGTAATGGAACAATTGACTTTAGGCAATGAGAGCCGTAGTCCTGATGGCTTAACACCCAAACAAGTACTAGAGTCTATTTCAAAAACTGCACATGCTGCTGTAGAACGTCAATATCGTATCTTAAATGATGAAATTTTCCCTAAATTACGTGAAGAAGATATCTGCTTTTTACGTCGTGGGGAGTTAACCCCTGCCCAATCAGTCTGGGTAAAAAAATATTTTCAAGAGCAAGTTGCTCCAGTTTTAACTCCCATTAGTCTAGACCCTGCACATCCATTCCCAAGACTGGTCAATAAAAGCTTAAACTTTATTGTGACTTTGGAAGGTAAAGATGCTTTTGGTCGTCAAATCGATTTAGCTGTTGTCCCTGCACCACGTTCATTACCTCGTGTGGTTCGTCTGCCAGATGAGTTAACGGGTGGAAAAGAGCATTTTGTAATGCTATCCGCGATTATTCATGAACATGTTTCTGATTTATTTCCAGGTATGACTGCTACAGGATGTTATCAATTCCGTGTAACACGTAATGCTGATTTAGCCCTAAATGAAGATGTCGAAGATTTGGCAAAAGCACTTAAAGGTGAATTAAGCTCTCGCCGTTTTGGTCGGGCTGTACGTCTGGAAGTAACAGAAAATTGTCCACAGCATATTTATGAATATTTGCTTGATGAGTTTGATTTAGAAGAAGAACAGCTTTATAAAGTTGATGGTCCTGTAAATCTGGCACGTTTATTTTCAAATTTTAAGCGCCCGCATTTACGTTATGACTCTTATACTCCAGCAATTCCAAAAGTTTTTAAAAAGTCTGAAAGTATTTTTTCAGCGATGCAAAAACAGGATATTTTGCTACATCATCCATTTGAGTCTTTTGCCCCGGTAATCAATTTATTGCGTGAAGCTGCACGTGATCCTCAGGTTCTTGCAATTAAACAAACACTTTACCGTAGTGGTGCAGACTCTGAAATTGTTCAGGTACTTGCTGAAGCAGCTCGTAATGGTAAGGAGGTTACAGCTGTTATCGAGTTGCGTGCCCGTTTTGATGAAGAATCAAATATTGCAGTAGCGAACGTGTTACAAGAGGCGGGTGCTGTTGTTGTTTATGGCATAGTGGGCTATAAAACTCATGCCAAAATGATCCTGGTGGTTCGTCGTGAAAATAATAAATTAGTTCGGTATGTACATTTGGGAACGGGGAACTATCATGCAACCAATGCCCGTATTTATACTGATTATGGTCTGATGACCACAGATAAAGAGCTCTGTGAAGATGTGCATCGCATATTTCAGGAGTTAACAGGTATGGGAAAAATGGCGAAGTTAAAGAAACTTCTACATGCGCCATTTACACTGCATGCACAGCTGCTTAACTTTATTGAAGAAGAAATCGAAAATGCTAAAGCAGGTAAACCTGCACAAATTATTGTAAAAGTGAATGCTTTAACAGAAGTTCAACTTATCAATAAACTTTATGAAGCTTCGCAAGCAGGAGTGCAGATTGATCTGATTATCCGTTCAATTTGCTGTTTGCGTCCAGGACTTCCTAACTTATCAGAAAATATTCGGGTTCGTTCGATTGTGGGTCGATTCTTGGAACATACACGGGTTTATTATTTCAGTAATGCAGGAAACCCTCGTATTTATTGCTCAAGTGCTGACTGGATGGATCGTAACTTGTTTAATCGTGTCGAGGTTTGTTTCCCGGTTGAAGATCCCGCACTGAAAAAACGTATTTATCAGCAGGGTCTGGTTAATTATATTAAGGATAATACTCAAGCCTGGTTACTTCAAGGCAATGGTACTTGGGTTCGTGCTGAACCTAAAGATGGTGAAGAGTCACATAATGCTCAAAGAACTTTGATTGATATATTTAGTAATCAGTGATGCCATAATCTGCTTTTTATAAAGCAGTGAAACATAATGTTGTTATAGTAAAAGTCTAATCAAAGTTGATTGGACTTTTACTTTTTATTAAATTTAAAAAATTAACTTACATAAGTATGAGTATTTGAGTTTTAAAAGTATCTAGCATTGACCTTTAATGATAATAGTTAAAGTATTGATGATACGGAAAATGGAACTTTAGTTACTTGGTCAACCTATTATAATTCTGATCGTCTACCAAAAATCATATCAAAAGCGATTAATTCAGTAACCAAGGGTTTTTTATTATATGCAGCAAAATCATTATCCAGAATTGCAGTAAAAAACTCATGAAAAAGATAAAATTATGCTTTCCGATATTGTTCAATACCTTTGAATAGAGGAATTAAACTGATAGGAATGCTAAATTGAGACATACTTTTTTTATGAATGATCTTGAAATTTGTTAACAAAGCCTTGCTTAAATTGTCTCCTAAAATATCCACAAATTCTGTGGATAAAGTCGAGGATAACTATACAAGCTAAATGTACGTTTTTACTTACAACCCTTGAGGGCTTTGACGAATAGCCATATTTATACAAAATGCTTAATATGAACTCATCAGGAACAGGAAGTTCCGGAACACAAAACAACAATAATCAGTTCTTGCATCAGGATCGTGAGGTACGACAGGAGTTATACCTAACAAACCAATACGGAAAAGCCCGACAGGAAGTCGGGTTTTTTCATTCTAAGTCTGTATGAAATGAAAATGACTTTTTTATCATGGATCATTATTTATATTTCAGCAACCCAGTTTGAGCATGACAATTGATATATTCAAAATATTGAGATTGTTCCGGAACGACGATAACTTCATGAAATAATCTCAAATTTATTTGATAGTTCATGGTTTGCACATAGTTCATAAATTGACCAAAAATTTCGACATGAGTTGGATGAGATTTTGCCCACGCTTCAAGATGTTCAAGATCAATAAACTGGGCAAGTCCAAATGTTCTTTCGGTTGGTTGCCCAGTATCTTTATCAAGAACAGTCATATAACGACAATTGATACAGCCCTCAGCTGAACCCTCATCTCTTAAAAATAACATGCCTTTTTGTAGTACAGGTTCGACTTGAGCTAAATACAAACGGCGTTCTTTATCCTGTGTATATGACCAGTCCTGACCAGAGCGAATCAAACATAGATTTTTTCGCCCTTGTAACTTGATACGGGTATGGGATTGGGAAGTACATGAACCAACACGGGATTGTTCATGATTTAAATCATCTATCTGTGCACACGGCAAACGATCACGCATACTTCCATAATAACCGTGCTCTTGTATTTCATCACTCATTGATACTGCTAAATGAGCAATACCTTCAGGTGCATTTTGCACTGAAAAAATGGTTTCAAATTGACCAATTTCAGGGTAGTAGATTTCCAGAAAATAGCCAATATTTTCAGTTTCACGCTCATTATCATGCCACCATTCAAAAAAACCACTCTGTTTTGCCCAACGATGGAAAGTGGTTACATCTGCCCAATATCCAATTGTGATGAGATTATGGTATCCCTTGGAATCTTGCTCATAAGCAGGTACCCAATATCCAGGTGCATCATCACCGATAAAACGATAAGTAAATGGCTCTAAAGAATCTATATCGAGTTTCTGTTTAGATTGAATTCCAAAATAGGCCATGACCACCTGTTTTACATCTGCTGCAAAACGGGTCGTCCATGCAGGGTATGGAGGCACATAACCTGCATTCATTGTACGGGCTTTCGTAGGTTCAGTCCTTAGAGATTCAGGGATAGCTGATTCCATGACTAATCTCCTTTGAGTTCAGTAAATAACGAAAATTCACTTTCGATGTCCGTTTTAGTATTTGTAATATTCTTTTCAATAACTTTCGGCATTTCATGAATATTGAATAACAATTGAAATACATCTGGACGAGAATAATGTCCAACAGGATCAGCAGCGGCTTTGGCAAAAATAATATTGTCTAGATCTAAAGTCGCAATGAGCAAACCTTCTTGAGTTTCTGGTAATGGTTCTACTAGATCACGGCCATCTGGACCATATATTCGTGCATGACCACCACCAGTGTGCAAGAGTTGTTTCTTTGTTTCATCTGTGCAAAGAAAATCGTACATGTCTTGAGAAACGATGGCACATGGTGCAAGTACAAAACATTGACCTTCAGCAGCGTATAAACGAGAAGCAGCAGTATTAACCTCGGCACCGAGTGCTGCTGTAGCATCTTTATAAAGGCTGAAACTTGGCCAAGCTGCAATGTGAATTTGTTCGTGTTGAGAATACATTGCAAAACGAGTTAATGGTTGCAAATGCTCCCAACAGCATAGTGCGCCGATTGTACCTAACTCGGTTTCAAATGTTTTAATCGAACTTCCATCACTTTCACCAAATAATGTTCTCTCAACATGAGTTGCTTTCAATTTACGACGTGTTCCAATGGTTTCGCCATGATGATCAATAATCCATTGGGAAATATATAAACTGCCGTGGTCACGCTCACTAAATCCAAGTACAACGTGTATATGATTTTGTCGGGCCGCATCTGCAATTTGCTGCGCTTGAATACTATTTAAATCAAGTGAATTGATATGATATTGATAGACCAGTGGCATATTTGCCGCAGGTGAATCTAGCCATAAAAACCATGGGTATCCAGGAATCCATGTTTCAGGAAATGCGATAAGTTCAGCACCTTTTTGACTTGCTTCGGCAATTAATTCTATAGTTTTATCGACAGTTGCTTGCAGATCTAAAAAAACAGGTGCGGCCTGAACACAGGCAACTTTAATGAGCTTTTTCATGGTATTTCTCGTTGTAGTATGAATGGGCTTCTTTAGTTATAAATGTTATTTGTATGAAGTGATTATTCTGAGAAAGAACAAAAGCTATACTGGAAAGGAACTTTACGAGGAAGAGAATTTTTTATCCCTGCTGGCATAGAGATTGCTTGATTTACTCAATCAGTAGCTTTGATGGTCGCGCTTGAAAATTATGCAAAATGATTTACAGTCGATCATAGAGAGATCAAATTCAAGAGAAACAGTGATGTTAAATTTTGATACAAGAACCGTCCCTCTAAATCAACAGCATGACTATTGGCAAGAAGCGATTAGTCAGGTTTTTGTTCCTTTGAATTGTAATTTACCTACTGAAAATCCCTTTTTGGGAGTATTAGAGACAAAACAATGGACAAACTTACGTCTTGTTGCTGTAAAAGGACAAACTCAACATGTTGAACGTAACTGGCACAAAATTAGAAAAGATACCCATGATCAGATTCTGATGAGTATTTTGCTTTCTGGAAATATGGGAATCAATCAAAATGGCCGTGAAACAATGATCCAGCAAGGCCAATTTTCATTTTATGATGCTTATCAGCCCTATGATCTACATTTAAATGGTTCGTTTGACCAATTAGTGTTGATGATTCCTCGTTCTATTTTTCAAGATCGCTTTGGACGTATTGAGATCTTGAGTGCCCGCAGTTTTGGAAAAGATCACCCATTACAGCGTTTAGTACTGAATTTTTCAGAGAGTCTTTTGTCTTTACCTCATGAGTTATCTTTGGGGTTACAGGATACACTTCTGGATCAATATTTAGATCTATTGGGATGTATTGTCGCGGATACAGGCCAGAATCAAATAGAAAAACCGAGCAAAAGTACGACATTGCTTCAAATTAAGAACTTGATATTGCAACAAATCTCCAATTCAGATTTGAGCATTCATGATGTTGCTTATCATTTACAAATTAGTACGCGTTATGTGAGTAAGTTATTTCAACAGGAACATACCACATTTGGTCGTTATCTATTGGAAAATCGTTTGAAGCAATGCAAAAAGCTGCTATGTCATCCTTCATTTTACCCTCGGTCAATTAGCGAGCTTGCAATTCAAGTAGGTTTTAATGATATGTCTTATTTTTCACGTGAGTTTAAAAAATATTTTGGTATGTCACCGAAAGAAATGAAAAAAGAGCATAATTTGAGTAAATTTTAAAAGTCCAGAGAGTGACTTACGATGGTTATTGTCGATTTTGACTTACATGAGTTTAGGGAATTCACTCATAGGCAGACAAAAATTATTAACATAATATTAACCCATCAGGGACAGGAAGTTCCGGAACATAAAACAACAATAATCAGTTCTTGCATCAGGATCGTGAGGTACGACAGGAGTTATACCTAGCAAACCAATACGAAAAAGCCCGACAGGAAGTCGGGCTTTTTAAATTCTAAACAGATCAAAATAATCCATATTTAGTTTAGTTTTTTTAAAAAATGTTACATTATTCATGAGAGTAAATTAAGTTATAAATTTTAATTTACTTTTAATTAAGTCATTATAAAT